>SYLK01000812.1 GCA_005809115.1 Planctomyces sp.
ATCGTCGCGGCTCACGCAGGTTTTGTCAGGGGTTCTTACACAGTTTTTGTCCCTGGCCAGCGGGAGCCAGTTCCGGTATCATCCTGAGTCAGTTCCGGAACGCGACTTCCCTGTTCCAGCATTTGTCGCACAACTTCACGCCGGCTGTTGGTCGCATCAAAAATCTCGAGCTGGCGGCGGGCTCCGCTGCTCGCCGGAAGTTCCCGCACGCTGAGCAGTTCCGGCAGGCAGCCGAGTTCGATGGCTGCCGGAGTCAGTTGCCCGACCAGTTCGTCCACGATGGTCTGCACTGAGCGTGGCTGATAGTCCCGGGAACTGACGAGGGATGCATCGGCGCCATACCGTGTGGCGCGCCATTTGTTCTGTTCCACCATCATGGGGTGGAAATCGCCCAGAAACGTGCCCTCATCGATTTCGATCGAAATCGTGTGCACCAGACACTGGATGAGTGCCGTGATGGCGAGGACATGCCGCAGACACGGCGGCACATCACAGACTCGCACTTCCACGGTCCCGAACTGATGCTGCGGCCGAATATCCCACCAGATCTCCCGAATGGAATTGATAAAGCCGGTATCAATCAGATGGTTGACCAGCCAGACGTATTCGCTCCAGTTCCGCATCTGATACGGCAGACCAGCCGTGGGGAGGCCCTCCATGATTTTCGAGCGATTGGACTTGAGCCCGGTATTGCGACCTTCCCAGAAGGGCGAATTGGCGGAAAGCGCCAGGAGCAGAGGCAGGTGCTGCTGCATGCGATCACAGATCATGATGGCCTTGTCGCCGGTGTCGACCCCGATGTGGACGTGCAGACCGAATGTGACCAGGCGGCGAGCGACATCTTCCATCAGTGCCACCAGCCGGTAATAGCGATCACTGGCGGTGATGGTCTGATGTCGCCACGAGGAAAACGGGTGTGTGGCCGCCCAGTAGAGCCGAATTCCAAGCGGATCGATGGCCTGTTCCACTTCCCGCAGCTTCTCCCGCAGATCGTCTCCCGCTTCACGGACAGTGCGGCAGATCCTGGTATTGATTTCCACATAACACTGCATCAGTTCGGGCTTGACGGACCCGTGTAACTGCGGCGGCATCACAGCCAGAACTTCTTCGATGCTGCTGCACAGGCTCAAATCCTCCGCATCCACCAGCTGCAGTTCAATTTCCACGCCGATCGTGGGGCTGGAATTCGGAGTGAATCGCAACACAGACATGACTGATGATTTCCCGTGTCGAATCTGAAATCGCCGCCGGCGAAACGGCCAGATCGCCATCTGAATCCATGATCAGATCAGGAATTTCCCGGGGCAGAGGGGAAGTCACGCGGGATCATCGCCAGCAGGAGCGCTGTCCGGGCCATGATGCGGGCTCCCACCGCGATGGCACGCTCGTCTATGTCAAAGACGGGAGAGTGAAGCAGCGGCCATTCTGCGGCTATGCCGGCACAGCCCAGTCGCATCTGAGAACCCCGGACCTGTTCCACATACATCGCAAAGTCCTCTCCACCCATGCTGGGCGCCTGGATCTGCACGACGCTTTCTGCCCCGAGGACCTGTCCCGTGGCTGCTTCAAACGCCGACGTCACCAGAGCATCGTTGATCACGGATCCCATGGGGCTGCCAAACTGCACGTCGACGGCATTTCCGGTGCCCCGAGCCAGCGCTTCACACCGATCCCTGATCAGCCGAATGACCTTCTGCCGCGTGCCGGCATCTGTGGTGCGGAGAGTACCGAGGATGTCGACGCGATCGGGAATGATATTCGAGGCGGTTCCCCCGTGGATGGCCCCCACGGTGAACACGGTCGGCGTCAGCGCGTCAGCACTTCGCGGGATGGCCTGATAGAGTTCGGACACGAGCATTACCGCCGCGGCAATCGGATCGGTTGTGTGCTGCGGACGCGCCGCGTGACCACCTCGCCCCTGCAGACAGATCGACAGCTCATCCACCTGAGCCGTCAGGACTCCGTAGCGAATTCCGATCCGACCCACCGGAATCATGGGATCCACATGCAGTCCCAGGATGGCTGAGACGCCATCCAGGCCGCCGTCGCCGATCATCCAGCGGGCACCTTCCGCCGTCTCTTCGGCAGCCTGAAACAGAAACCGAATGTGCATCGGAGGCAGCTCTGAGGACTGAGAGGTGGCCGCCACGGTCTGCAGCAGTTCCGCCGTCGCCAGCACCACGGACGTGTGCGCATCATGCCCGCAGGCATGCGCCAGACCGCTGTTGTCGGATGCGTAGCTCACGGACTTGCGGTCCGGCATCCGCAGAGCGTCAATATCGGCCCGCACGGCAATGATGCGCGTGGAGTCCGTGACAGCTCCGATTTTCAGGTCAGCGATGACCCCCACACCCCGAGCCGGGATTCTGGCGGTCACCGACATGTCATTCAGCTTCGACAGGATGAATCGACTGGTCAGGCGTTCCTCGCCGCTTGGTTCCGGTGCGGCATGGAGTGTCCGGCGGCAGACAATCCACGCCGACTCGCGATCTGCCGCGATGCGGTCGAGCAGGATCTCGAATGGCACGATTCGTTCGAGATCCGCAGGCTGAATTCGCGCTGACGCGACCGACATCGGCGGGCACTTTCGGAAGAAGACGGCCACGGGGCTGGCACCACGATGCGAAAACGGAACGTTAGCCGAAACGGCAGTCCGATTCGAGTCCGTGGCTGACCCCGCCGCTGCCGCAGTTGCGGCGCCCCGGTCAATCGGCCAGAAAAAAAGTGACGTTCCGGAGGAACGTCCCGTGCGACCTGTGGGCCCGTCAGATCTGGCTGTGCACCCGCTGCGTCAGAATCCTCAGGGGCTGGCCAGCTCATCCAGCTGTGACTGCAGATCGTCCACGTCATCCTGCAGGTCCTGATTTTCGGAGATGGCGACAATTCCCAGTGTCGCCGATGTGACGGTGACAACACCAAGCACCAGATTCCCACCGGACATACCGCCAAGTCCGACCGTATTCATCGGTGACTGCGCCCGCACGACCTGTTCACTGGCCACGATCGCAAGACGTCGGACAGCCTGCGGAGGAGCCGTTCCGTCGTTCCACAGCCGGACAGTGTCCGTGGCTCCACCGGCGTGGACCTGATGCAGGCCGGGCCGCAGACTGCTGAATCGCACAGTGCCTCTGTCATCCGACTGGCCTTCGGCCACGGCCTGGCCGCTGAAGCTCAGCCGTACCGGGACGTTTCCGATACCGTTGCCCTGCTGATCAACCAGCTGCAGCTCCAGGACTCCGCCCTGCGCCAGACGAACGTCCTTCACTTTTGCGGCGGCCTCGGGAAGCGGCTTCGGCCCTTCTGCGGCCTGAACCATGCCGCCGGCCGACACCGCCAGCGCCACCGATGCTGCCACGACCCGGCAGCCGGCAGACAAACCTTTTCTTAGCATTTCAAACTGACTCCTCAAGTAAGAAACTCACCCCCCGGGAACCTCCATCGGCAGCAGTCATCAGTCCGGTTGCAGCACATTTCCGCCGGTGATGCGGGTTGAGGCTTCCTCTGCTCCGATGTTTCCTGTTGCACACGTCCTGACTGTCGAGAAGTCTCGGCAGACCGTGCGGCTTCGTCAGAACGGGAAAAACGGGCAAGCCTGCCGACCTGACCCCGCGGCACGATCCGCCGTGCGGTTCCAGCCATCCTCCGGATATGATACCCCGCATGACACCTGAAACTTCCTCAGCGGCGAATCCGCAGACCGCGTTTCATCTGGCGACTGTGTTTGCCCTGATCTACTTCGTGCAGGGCATTGCCGAACCCACCGAAGGACTGATCGCTCAGCCTGTGCGATCACTTCTGACCGACTGGAACTGGTCGGCCAGTCAGATTTCGCATTTCATGGCCATGCTGGCACTGCCCTGGGCCATCAAGCCGCTGTACGGGCTGCTGATTGATTTTGTACCGCTGGGCAGATCACGGCGTCGACGCTACCTGCTGCTGTCCACGGGTGTCGCATCCGTCAGTCTGATCGGACTTTCCGTGGCGATGCCCGAATCGCACGCAGCGTCACGCCTGTTCTGTCTGCTGCTGATTCCCACCATTGGTGTGGCGTTCTCCGACGTTGTGGCGGACGCGCTGATGGTGGAACATGGACAACCGCTCAATCTGACGGGGCGACTCCAGTCAGTGCAGTGGGCCGCGATGTACAGCGCCGCCGTGCTCTCGGGATGGCTGGGCGGACGACTGAGTCACACGGGAAATCAGGCACTCGGCCTGCAGATCTGCGGAGCTGCCGCCGCGGTCTCGTGCGTTGTCGCGGCGATCTGGATCCGGGACAGCCAGCCGGACCTGACGGCAGTCGGATTTCGCAGTCGCATGACCGTGTTGCTGGCTACGGCCGCCGATCGTCGCTTCCTGACCGTGTCCGCGTTCCTGTTTCTGTGGAATTTCAATCCCTATTCGTCGGTCATTCAGGAATTTCATCTGATCCGCCAGGCGGGGCTGACGCGAGAACAGTACGGGCAGACGATCTCGCTCTATGCACTGGCCTCGATCGGCGCGTGTCTGGTCTATGGCTCCATCTGTCGGGCCATCCCCACGCGCTGGATGATCCATCTGGCAATCGCCGGGGGAGCCATTTCGACACTCTCGTATCTGAGCGTCTCGGGTCCCCGCTCCGCGATGGCCGTCTCTGTAATCTCCGGGTCCTTCTACATGCTGGGCAACCTGATTCAGCTGGATCTCGCCGCCCGCATCTGCCCATCGGCCGTCGCTGCCAGCTTTTTCGCCCTGCTGATGTCGGTTGCAAACATCGCCCTGATTCTGTCGACCAGTGTCGGCGGACACCTGTATGAGAATCTGTCCACGGTCGGCACAGCCGCTGCAGCGTGCCGCAGCCTGATCTGGCTGGGCGCGGTCATCACGGCATCGTGCTGGCCTCTGGCACCGCTTCTGCGGGACCATCCTGCGATCAGGGAAAGATGAGCAACAGTCCGGCGACTGCTGCGATCTGCATCACGGCCGCTTCTTCGTTGAACGGAATCTGATACCTGAGTTTGGGAGCGCATTCACCTGGACGATACCAGCCCAGCGAGTATTCTCTGGCGTGAATCGGATGCAGTGTCATCTGCCAGGGCAGCCCCACCAGCTGAGTCGCGAATCGGCCGGTGGAAGCGAACGGCTGGATCAGCGGGTGGTATGTATGTCCATAGCGTTCCAGAGCCGGATCCTCGAAATACAGGGGATTATGGGCGAAATTGGTCGGCGCCCAGTGCAGGACCGCCGGGCTCCCGGCCTGCGCGACCATCTCTTCTGATTCCACCTGCTGATAAAAGTCCTTCGGCAGCTGCGCCTCGTCAATGCCCCTCATCGCATAGGACAGCGTGGGCTGGATATCGGTGATCCTCCGCTGCAGTCGGCTGACTGCGCGGGACTGCTCTTCTTCCGGTACCACCTCAGCCGATGTCGCGCCCTCCGGATCCAGAGAAACCAGCCGCGGCGTTTCGTCATACACGTCCGTTTCCGGGGCAATTTCCCCGGGCAGTGTATGGCGGGCAATGAATTCCTGTCGCTTCTGTTCATCGGTGAGTGTGCTGACGGCCGGGTTCAGCACGTCTTCCACCAGTGGACGCACCAGCCGCTGATTTCGAGCGCGGTAAACCAGTGACTGTTCATGCCACCACTCAATCAGGCTGATATCGTCCGCGCCCGCCGGATCATCGGCGCACTCTGTCAGTCCGCTGCCCGGATACAGATTCTGATAATCGTCCCACGTCATGGCCCGCGAGCGCGGCAGAGCATCCGCTGCCGGCCGATTCGGGAATTCGTCCGAAACTCCGGGGTCAGCCGCGACATTCGGATCTGCCGCAGGAGCATCCTCCGCAATCGACTCGCTGAAGCCCGGTTCGTCGAATTCCGCGACGGCACGGTCGTTCTTCGCGTCCGCGGAACGGGCGTTCAGAGGCACGGCAACTTCCGTTACGGGCACCGTGGGGGTGACATCCGCCGCGAATCCCGGTGACCAGGGGATGACCGAGAATGCGGTGCAGACTGACAACGCCGCTGCCCGTCTGAGTCGCTCGATGACACTTCGCCCCACGACCGTTCGGACAGTGTCAGTCCTGATCGCGGAGCCCGTAGTCGACTGAGTAATTGGGAGCTTCCTGTGTGATCGCGATATCATGAGGATGGTTCTCTCTGACTGATGCCGCCGAGATCTCGATAAATCGTGCCTGTTCCCGCAGGTCCCGAGTTGTCCCGACACCGACATATCCCATGCCGGATCGCAGGCCACCGGTGAGCTGATAAATCAGCGGCTGCAGGGCGCCTTTGTAGGGAACACGACCTTCGACACCTTCCGGAACGAGTTTCGACTGCTCGCCGGCAACCGTGCTTCCCTGCCGGTAACGTTCACTGCTTCCTTTCACCATCGCTCCCAGTGAGCCCATACCTCGGTACCGTTTGAAACTGCGGCCCTGGTACAGGATCATTTCGCCGGGACTTTCATCCACACCGGCAAGCAGGCCACCAATCATGACGGTCCATGCACCCGCGGCCAGTGCCTTCGTAATATCACCACTGTATCGAATCCCGCCATCGCCGATCACTGGTACGTCGGTTCCGCGCAGGGCGGCCGCCACATTGGCGATCGCCTGGCGCAGTGATCCGGGATCGTTGTCAGTGGTGTTGGTGACGAAACCGGGGCTAACATAGGAGACCCCATCGACCCAA
>SYLK01000813.1 GCA_005809115.1 Planctomyces sp.
ACTGTAAGATCGTTGTCAGGATTTTGTCAGGACGAATCTGCCGATATCCGCCCGGAATTCCGACGCCCCGCAGTGTCCCCGGCATTTTTCGGCGCACTTGTCTGGCCTCGACCGTCAGCGGCGGGTATCCTCTGGCAATTCCGAAACTCCTGCTGCCGGGTGACCCTCGTCTGGCAGCAGTTCTCGCAGAATCCCATTCCGCCTGTGAATGTCAGCTGGAATTGACCCCGTGCGCAGCGTACTTGATCAGTCAGGCCGACTTTGTGACCGCCCGTCACGGCGCGAACTTGTCACCGTCGGGGGACTCTCGCTGGTTGGACTGACGCTGCCGAACGTCCTGCGCCTGCAGCAGCTGCAGGCAGCTCCGTCCACTCGCGGTCTCGCTGGCTTCGGAGCAGCCGATTCGGTCCTGATGGTGTATCTTCAGGGGTCTCCCAGCCACATCGACCTGTGGGATCCGAAACCCGACGCCCCGGCCGAGATTCGGGGCGAATTTCAGCC
Organism: Planctomyces sp.; assembly: GCA_005809115.1. Classification (GTDB taxonomy): domain Bacteria; phylum Planctomycetota; class Planctomycetia; order Planctomycetales; family Planctomycetaceae; genus F1-80-MAGs062. The sequence goes on from SYLK01000813.1 coordinate 502, forward strand.
CATTGCCACCGCGGCACCGGGGTTGTTTCTGGGCGAAGTGCTGCCTCTGCTGGCACGGCAGGCCGACAAGTTCACCGTGGCGCGATCGATTGGCGTGAAGCCCAAAGGTCTGCCCAACCACGGTTCAGCGATCTACATGCTGATGACCGGACATGATCCGGACAATTTTTCCGCCACGGGGCTATCGGTTCCACCCTCGCGGAATGATCTGCCGTCAGTTGGTTCGGTGGTCTCGAAATATCGTCCGGCGATGCCTGGGCAGATGAGCTACGTGGCAGTCGGCGCGCCTGTCCGCGAAAACGTGATCGTGGGCGTCGGCCAGGGAGCCGGACTTCTGGGTGCGGCGCATGATCCGTTCCGGATGTATGAAGATGCGACCCTCCCGCTGCAGCTCGACACACTGCAGCTGCCTGACGGGGTCGATGCACGCCGGCTGGAACTTCGCATGGAGCTGCGATCCGGCATTTCCGCCGAGACGGCCTTGCGCAACAGTGGACTGTCGGGATTCGTTCGACCGGATCCTTCCGTCCTGCGGTCTGCCCACGCCGCGGATTTCGACGCCTTCTATGCGCAGGCATGGTCTCTGCTCCAGTCGGATCTCGCCAGTCGCGCGTTTCGCCTGGACCTGGAAACACCTGCGACGCGTGCCCGATACGGCATGACGAAATTCGGGCAGAGTTGCCTGCTGGGTCGACGACTGATCGAGGCGGGAACGCGGTTCGTGCAGGTGACGTGGCCCGCCCGATCCGATGACGAACCCGCACCGGGCCCGGACGGCTCGTGGGATACGCACCGCAACAATTTCCCAATGCTCCGCGATCATCGCTGTCCGGTCTTTGACCGCTCACTGTCGGCTCTGATCGAGGATCTGGCGCAGCGCGGTCTGCTCGACCGGACCATGGTCGTTGCCATTGGTGAATTCGGCCGATCGCCGAAGATCGGCGCCCAGACGACGAACAATGTGGGCCCCGGCGGACGCGACCACTGGCCCGACTGCTACAGCTTTCTGATCGCCGGTGGAGGCGTCAGAGGGGGCAGCGTCTTTGGTGAATCTGATCGGTTTGGTGCTTACCCGAAAAGTTCTCCCATTCACCCGTACGACCTGATTTCAACCATCTATCACGGACTGGGGATTGATCCAGAAATCGTCTACCCGGACACTCTGAATCGCCCCCGACGCCTCGTCGACTTCGGTCGACCCGTCGCCGAATTGTTCTGACGCCGCAGTACTGCGAATCCACCCTCCGCCGAGGACCCGATCGCCCTCGTAAAACACCGCGGCCTGACCCGGCGCAACACCCTTCAGCGGGGCCTGCGGTCGCACCGTGACCGTGCCATCATCTTCCGCAAACACCTCACACGGATGCGCCTCGTGACGGTATCTGACCTTCACGCGGCACAACAGCGGCATCGAACCCGGATCCCGCAGCCAGTTCAGCTGATCCACCTGAATTCGGGTTGTGGCCAGATCCTCTTCCCGCCCCAGCACAACCCGTCGACTTGCGGCATCGATCCGGACGACAAAACGCGGTTCGCCAAACGCTATTCCCAGCCCCTTTCGCTGACCGACGGTGAACTGCTCGAAACCCTGATGCTGACCCAGCACCCGACCGTGCAGGTCCACGAATTCTCCGGCCGTACCCGCATGGCCCCGGTACCGCCGGAGAAAACCCGCATAGTCGTTGTCAGGCACGAAACAGATCTCGTAACTGTCCTTCTTGTCCGCCACGCGCAGCCCGGCATCACCGGCCAGACGGCGAATCTCCGGCTTCCGGTAACCTCCTGCGGGAAACAGGATCCGGCTCAGCAACTCGCGCCGAATTCCAAACAACACGTACGACTGATCCTTGTTCTCGTCCAGACCGCGATACAGACCCCAGTCTCCGGACTCCGGATCCGGCCATGTGCGGGCATAGTGGCCCGTGGCAATGTAATCCGCATCGACCTGCCGCGCAAACTCCCACAACTTCCCGAATTTCAGCCAGTTGTTGCACTGGACACAGGGATTCGGAGTCCGGCCGGTCAGGTACTCGTCCGCAAAGTAATCCTTGATCCTGCGAAACGCGTCCTGAAAATTCAGCGAATGAAACGGAATTCCCAGCCGATCCGCCACGCGACGCGCGTCCGCGGCGTCCTCAGCACTGCAGCAGCCCTGCCGATGGCCGACCGTGTTCAGCACCGGCAGGCTGGCGGATACGCCACAGGACTCCTGCGCCTCACCGGACCGCATGAACAATCCGATAACCTCAAAACCCTGCGAATGCAGCAGGACGGCAGCGGCCGAACTGTCCACACCGCCACTCATCGCCAGCACAACTCGCTCTGCCATCGATCTGCTGCTCCCCGTATTCGCACGCCGTTGCGGCATGACGATGCACCATCGCGGTGCGCCATGACAATACTGCATGACAATGCGCAATTCGCGCAGCCTGCGCTGTCCTGGATCCTGAGTGCCGGCAACCCGGCGCCGGAAGGCTGGCCGGCATTATACCAGAACCGGTTTTCCCGGCGCTGAGAAATGCCAGCGGAAATCGCACCTGTGCTCGGGAAGTCGGGCGGATGACCTGAAACGGAGGTCTGGTTAGTTGCAGACATCCAGGGGTTGTGTCATATTTCTGCGCGACCTGCAGTCTACGCAGCGACGGCTGGTCATGGGAGTGTGTGACAGGGATTGTCGGCATTCCTGCAGGAGTGGTTTCCCGGGTGCCGGGTCTGCAGCGTCTGGCCCGGCCGTGTGAAATGAGCTGACCGGGGTCACCGACGACTTCCTGAGCCTGCTGTCTGGTGCGTGATTCGTATGATGTTTGCCGCGAATTCCATTGCAGAATACCTCGATCAGAATGTCGCATGGCTGAACGGCTGCGGCTACTGGGTGGCTGCGCTCATCCATGCGCTGCTGCTGATCCATGTCTTTGCTCTGTCGCCGTTCGCCTTTATCTGGCTGGAACGTAAGGTTTCCGGCCGGATCCAGGATCGGCTGGGGCCAACCCGGGTTGGCGGCCTGTTTGGCTGGCTGCAGTCGCTGGCTGACGGCATCAAGCTGATTCAGAAGGAAGACCTGTGTCCTCCGGCAGCGGATTCGATGCTGTTTCGGTCAGCGCCCTATATCGTTTGCGTGGCATCTTTTGCGGTCTTTATGGTACTCCCGTTCAGCCATGGCTGGGTGGCCGTCGCGGCAGACTGCGGATTGTTTATTCTGCTCGCCATCCTGTCGCTGGAGGTGTTCGGGATCATTCTGGCGGGGTACTCCAGCGGATCGAAGTGGTCCCTGTTCGGCGGCATGCGTGAAGCGGCCCAGATGGTCAGCTACGAAATCCCGCTCGCGATTTGCGCTCTGATTCCTGTAATTGCCGCCGGCAGCCTGAATCTGGGGGAGATCGGTGAAATGCAGCGCGGGGGGTTCTGGAACTGGTTTGTGTTTCATGATCCCTTCACGTTCTTCGCGTTTTTTGTCTACTTTGTTGTGGCCACAGCCAGTTGTAAACGTGCTCCATTCGACCTGGCCGAGGCGGAAAGTGAGCTGGTGGGGGGATTCCACACGGAATACAGCGGGATGCGCTGGTCGTTTTTCTTCATGGGTGAGTACGCCAGCATGTTTGCCGTCTGCGGCGTGGCATCGGTCCTGTTTCTGGGTGGCTGGAACACGGGACTCCCGTTCCTGGATGACGCACTGTCCTCGGCGCGGCTGAACGGGGCGACCGGAGCGGGGCCCTGGGCTGCCGGGTACCTCGCCAACGTTCTTGGAGCGTTTGTGTTCGTGACGAAAGCCAGTTTTGGGGTGTTCGTGCAGGTCTGGCTGCGCTGGACGCTGCCCCGTCTGCGGATTGATCAGGTCATTACCACGTGCCTGAAGTACCTCGTCCCGATCAGTTGTTTTCTGTTTCTTGGTGCCACTGTCTGGCCGCTGGTGCTTCTGCAGGTTTCGCAGACGACAACACTTACTGCTCCGCTGGGTGACCGCTTTGGCGGGGCGCTGGGTGAAGCGCGGCTCAGGGGCAGTGTGCCAGCCGCGTCGGTTTCGCGTGCCCAGGCGGCATCTGTCTCTGTGAGTTCTGTCGGCGAGGTGGCTCGATGACCGGTCATTCGTTTCTCTTTACGGTGTTCGCACTGTCGACCTGCCTGAGCGCGATCGCAGTAGTGATCAGCCAGACGGTCGTTCGTATGGCATTCTGGCTGATTATTTCGCTGGGCAGCACGTCGGCCCTGTTTTTCCTCGCGGATGCGGATTTTGTGGGTGCCGCGCAGCTGCTGATTTATGTGGGTGGAACGCTGGTGCTGCTGGTTTTCGGAGTCATGCTGACCGCCAGTGGTCCTTATCTGAAGATCGCCACGGCACCCGGAGAGACGATTATTGCCGGACTCGCAGGGCTGATGTTTCTGATGATCGTGTTTGGAAGTATTCAGGCCGTCGACTGGACGGGCGGGAGTGCGCCCGAGGTTTCGCGGCAGCGGGATGTGGCCAGTGCGGTAAGTTCCGGGAATACCCTGCGTCCGATTGGTCTGAGCCTGCTCGGTCTGCGGGTTGACGGCGCTTCGGACAGTGATGGCGGTATTGAGGCTCCCGGTTACCTGCTGCCTTTTGAAATAGTGTCTGTGCATCTGCTGGTTGTGCTGATCGGATCCGCATACCTGGCACGAGCCAAGCGAAGTCGTCAGTCCGCCGGCGGGAACGTATCGGTGGCTTAGCGCATTGGAGCTGTCGGGGTTGCCGTCTGATCAGAGTTCAGTGGAATTCGGGCGGCAGGGGTCTGTCATCGGATGATTCGGCAGTCGGATCAGACTGCAGAACTTCACCACGGATTTCTTCAGAGTTTTAGTCCTATGTCGGCGAATATGAATGCCTATCTGCTGGTCGGTGCCGTGCTGTTCGTGTGCGGGGTCATCTGCATGGCCACCAAGCGAAATGGTATCGGCGTGCTGATGGGCGTGGAGCTGGTCCTGAACGGCGCGAATATCAACTTCGTTGCCTTTTCCCGATTCAGTCGTCTTGGACTGGATGGTCAGGTGTTCTCGCTGTTCGTGATCGTGCTGGCCGCGGCTGAGGCAGCCGTGGCCCTGGCGATTGCACTGAATTTTTACAACAACCATCTGACGATTGACGTGGATCGAGCCAACAAGCTGAAGGGCTGATGGTATCCGTCGCGGAATTCGTGTGTTGGACCAGGTCTCGCTGTTGGATTTCCCATGGTCGGCGAAACGCTCAGAAATCTGTTAATGATCGCCTGGCTGCTGCCTCTGGCGGGCTTTGCGGTTGAGATCTTTGGTGGCTTCTGGGGTACCCGCCAGAGCAGACTGGCGGCGTGGCTGGCTGTTGGCTGCATTGCTGCCGGGTTTGTGTGCAGTCTGAGTGCGCTCGTGATCTGGGGAAACTCCAGTCACTGGGTGGTGCTGGAGTCACCGGAGCATCACGCCAGCCCGCATGCGGACGCTCACGACGATCACGACAGCGGACATGCCCATGACAGCGGACATGCCCATGACAGCGGACATGCGCAAGACAGCGGAGATACCCGTGC
>SYLK01000814.1 GCA_005809115.1 Planctomyces sp.
CCGGCAAGGCGGGCACGAGCGAAGGATCTGATGCGGCAGCGAAGACTCCGGAGGCTGCCAGCCCCGCGGTCCCGGCGGATTCCCCGGCACCCGACAACAGTCCGGCTCCTCCTGCGGCTGCCGCTCCGAATTCTGATGCGGTGCCCCCCGAGTCATCCTCTGCAGAAAAAGAGTGATTGCGTGCTGCTCAGTATGACGGGTTTCGGGCATGCTTCGCTGGATCAGGCGGGGGTTCATGTCTCGACAGAGATCAAATCGGTCAACAATCGCTACCTGAAGCTGGTGACGCGGCTGCCGGACTGCCTGGCGCGGTTCGAGAGCGAAATCGAGAAGCTGGTTCGCTCGAAGATCTCGCGGGGTTCAGTGCAGTTGTTTCTGCGTGTTCGGCTTCCGGTGGGACAGAGTGATCACCGGATCGATGTGGATGCACTTCGCGGTTATCGGGAGCAATTGTCGGTTCCGGATCTGGCGAGTGACCTGCAGCCGGTGACGACGGGGGAGTTGCTGCAGCTTCCGGGTGTTGTGATTGAGTCGGAGCTTCCGGAGGAACTGATCAGCTCGCTGTGGCCGGTTTCGGAGGCCGTGATTGACGAAGCACTGGATCACCTGCAGGAATTTCGACGGCGTGAAGGCGAATCGATGCAGGCGGAGCTGGCCCGGCAGTGCGAAGCGATTGAACGCGAGCTGCAGAGTGTCGTGCTGGAGGCACCGCGGATCGTCACAGAATACCGAGACAAGCTGCTCGAAAGGATTCGGCGGCTGATGGGTGAAGCCGCCGGAACGATTAATGAAAACGACATGATCCGCGAGGTGGCGGTGTTTGCCGATCGGTGTGACATCAACGAGGAGATCACGCGGCTGCGGAGTCATCTGAAGCAATTCGAGCGTCTGCTGCAGAGTGAGACATCGCAGGGGCGAAAGCTGGAATTCATCGGACAGGAGATGTTTCGGGAGATCAACACGATCGGTTCGAAAGCCAACAGCGTCGCGATTGCCCATGGTGTCGTGGAGATGAAGGCAGCGATAGAGCGGATTCGGGAAGTTCTGCAGAACATTGAGTGAGGTGTCAGCGGCGTGGCGGCAGTCGCTTCCGTTCGAGGAGTCCTGAAGGCAGCCTGATGATGCAGAATTCCCCGGTCAACCAGCAGGAGGGGGCTCGCCGCGTCGTGGTCCTGTCAGGACCGAGCGGCAGCGGCAAGACGACGCTGGTACGGCGTCTGCTGCAGGAGGCGCCGGTGAGACTGGTCAAGGCGGTTTCGGCCACAACGCGCCAGCCGCGACCCACGGAGAAGCCGGGTGACGACTATTATTTTCTGACGGATGCGGAATTTCGCCGCCGCCTGCGGGACGGCGAATTTGTGGAACACGCCGAGGTATTTGGCTCGGGGTTCCTGTATGGCACACTGCGGTCCGAGCTGGAGCGTGCCTGGAAGGACGCCGGGTGGGCATTTCTGGAAATCGACGTCCAGGGAGCCCTGAAAGTAATGCAGCAGTATCCCGAAGCGGTTACGATCTTCCTGCGGGCGTCTTCGCCGCAGGAATTCGAGCGGCGTCTCCGAAAACGGGGTACCGAGGCTGAAGGGCTGCTGCAGAAGCGACTGGCAGCAGCGGCTGAAGAGCTGAAGCTGGCCGATCGTTATCAGCATGTCGTTGTGAACGACGAGCTGGAGCAGGCAGTGCGTGAGATTTGTGCCATTCTGAAGGCTGAGGAGTATCGCAGAAATGCTGGATGAGTTTCGGGAAGACGACATTGTGCGCAAAGTTGGCGGGCGATTTAAACTGTCAACACTGGTGCAGAAACGCATGGTTGCCCTGAATCGCGGGGCGCGCCCCCTGGTCGATCTGCAGACCCGCGACCCGATGCAGGTCGTGGTGGCCGAGATTCTACAGAACAAGATCTACCTGGATACCTCCGGCAATATCCGTTCCGTGACAGACGATTCTGCGCGTGTCGATAAGCTCGATCGGCTGCTTTCCGATGATGGTGGTCCGGGACTGGCTGATCTTTGATTGAGGCCGAGATGGACGGCACACTGAGCGGTCGCGAAATCCTGCTGGCAGTCTCCGGAGGGGTGGCGGCGTATAAGGCGGCGGAACTGTGCAGTCGGCTGGTGCAGAGTGGCGCCCGGGTGACGGTCCTGATGACGGAATCCGCACATCAGTTCATCGGCGCGACGACATTCGAGGCACTGACACAGCGGCCCGTCTGCACGGATCCGTTTGTGCCGCGAGAACATTTCCAGGGAGAGCATATCGGACTGGCGCGGCGAGCCGACCTGATCGTGATTGCTCCCGCGACGGCGCAGACGCTGGCCCGCCTGGCCCACGGTTTCGCTGACGACCTGCTCAGTACCACGGTGCTGGCGGCCACAGTCAAGGTGCTGGTCGCCCCCGCGATGAATTGTGAGATGTGGGCTCAGCCGGCCGTACAGCGGAACGTGCAGCAGTTGCGCGACGATGGTCGCATCCTGATCGATCCGGCCGAGGGATGGCTCAGCTGTGGTCAGATCGGTGCCGGGCGAATGGCCGATCCTCAGCAGATCCTGCAGATCATTCAGCAGCACCTTCGGGTCGCGGTGCTGCCGGAAGCATGACCATGCGGATCCTGATTACTGCCGGTCCGACGCGCGAGTACATCGACGACGTCCGATTCCTGTCCAATGCCAGCAGCGGGCGAATGGGGTATGCTCTCGCCGCTGCGGCGATTGACTCCGGGCATGAGGTTGTGCTGGTCACCGGGCCGGTCGAACTGCAGCCGCCCGAAGGCTGCGAAGTATTTGCCATTGAGACGACAGATCAGCTGCGTCGCACCTGTCTGGACCTGTTTCCCGCCTGTGACGGGGTCATCGCCACGGCCGCCGTCTGTGACTACCGTCCGGAACGTCGCGTGACGGGAAAGATCACCAAGAACGGACAGCCGATCGTACTGCAGCTGGTGGAAACGTCGGACGTACTGGCAGAGCTGGGTGCCTGCAAGGAACACCGCTGGATTGTGGGGTTCGCGCTGGAGTCGCAGGATCCGCGGAATAACGCCATGCGGAAGCTGAGGATGAAAAAATGCGACTACATCGTACTGAATGATACCTCCGCGATCTCCTCGCTCAGCAACAGCATCGAAATCCTGTCGCCGCAGGCGAAGACCGTGGGCACGTTCGCCGGAACAAAAGTCGACGTCGCTCGTGACCTCCTGAAATTCATCGAGTCTGCTGTCACACCGTCGGGCCGGAACACGGTCTGACGGCACGACTGATGTCACCAGAAGCTCACCATCTCGCCATCCGGAATTATCAGAAGGGCACCCGTCGATGCCAGAGGACAGGAAGATTGTCGAATTCGAACGTCTGGGCTCGACGCTGATCCTGATTCCCTCCGGGCAGTTCACGGAGTTCCGGGATCACGATATCCGCAATGCGTACAATGACGCCTATCGCATGGTCACTCAGCCGGAGGTCCGGCATCTGCTGGTCGACTTCTCCAGGATGGCTTATTTCGGTTCCACTTTCGTCGGCATTCTGATTCGACTGGCGAAGAAAGTGCGGGGCGACGGTGGTCAGGCCGTGCTGTGTCACCTGTCGGACGACATGCGGGAGATGATGAACCGGCTGATGCTGCTGGAGAATCCTCGCATCGAAAGCTCGTGGAAGTTTTTCGCCACGCGTCAGGACGCCCTGGCGTTTCTGGGTTCCGAATCGACCGGCTGACGGCTCCGCAGAATCACTACAATCCGCAGCGGTGCGGGAACTTCCGCCAATGCTTCAGCCGGTGCCGGGTCGCCGTCACGGAAATGCGCCGTCGACGAATTTCTGACGTAACCTTCCGGCATGGAACAAGAGCCGACTCCGCTGCCGCTGGCTGGACAGGCGAGTCCGGTGCAATGGAGGTGTCCGGACTGGCGTCTGCGCGGCAGCGCGCTGTTTCTGCTGCTGTCGGGTCTGGTGATGCTGTTTCGGCAGTTCCTGATCCTCTGTGTCGGTCACTGGACCGCTGACCCGCAGTATGCCCACGGTTTTGCGGCAGCACCGCTGGCGATCCTGCTGGCCGGGATCCTGCAGCAGCGGGCAGAGGCCGGAACAATTCGGTGCAGTCGGGCGGGTCTGCTTCTGCTGCTGCCGGGTGTGGGCGGACACATGGCGGCCGTTCACTTTGCATCTGGCGCACTTGACGCGATCAGCTTCGTCGCGGCACTGAATGGCTGTGTGCTCACGATTGCCGGTCGCCGGTTCTACCGGGCTGTCTGGCCGGCGGTCATGTCTGTCGCGTGCATGCTGCCTTTGCCTGTTCAGCTGGAAGAGTTTCTGCGAGAACCGATGCTGTCCGCCGGCATCGCCGAATCAGTCTGGCTTCTGCGGGCACTGGGATTCGTGGCAGTGGCTCAGTCGACATCGATCCTGCTGGAACGCGGTCAGATGGATCTGACGGAGGTTTTCAGCGGCCTGAGAATGATGCATGCGTCCGTCGCGGTATGCCTGTGCTGGGCCGTAGTCTCGGTGAGACCTCGCTGGGAACGAGTCCTCGTTTTCCTGAGTGCCTTTCCTCTGGCATTTCTGGTCAGTGTGGTTCAGACGGTGGCTGTCGGGGCAGCGGGGCGCTGGGTGGATCCTGCCGGTGCGGTGGAACCTGGCCTGGCCAGCCGATTTGTCAGTCAGTTCTGCGGCTGGACTTCACTGCCTCTGGCAGGCCTGCTGCTGTTCGTGGCTCTGCAGCTGTTCGACTGGATTCTGGTCGAAGCGGACGATCGGATCCCGGGCGGGGTTCGGCCGCAGCACGCGGTACCAGGTGTCATTCCCGCTCAGTTACGGCAAGTCGGTTAAGGACCGGGCGGAGCAGAATCATGGCATCCTTAAACCGCAGTGCTGAAAAAGTCGGTCGTCGTCGCGTCCTGAATCCTCGTGCGCTGATCATCATCGTCTGTGTGTGCGCCTGCCTCAGCGTGGGAATCAGAAAGCTGCACGACCGGCACGTGTACCGGACGCGGCAGTTCCTGCGCTCGTCAGCTACGGAGGCGCTTCAGACGGGCGATGACAGCCTCGCACTCAGCCGGCTGAGCCAGTACCTGACACTCAGGCCCGCCGACCCCGAAGCGCGGGACCAGATGTCACGGCTGCTGGCAGATTTTGTCGGAACTACTGCGGCACTGGACCGGGCTTTTCGACTGAATGAGGATCTGCTGCGGGACAACCTGCCGCAGCACGACCTGCGACTGCGGCAGGCCCGTCTGGCGATTCGACTGCAGCGCTGGTCGTCGGCGCAGGCGCATCTGAAGATCCTGGAATCTGCCCGATCAGACTCCTCCGAAATCTGGTACCTGGCCGGTCAGGTGGCTGAGGCATTGCGGCAGCTGGAGCTGGCCGAGTCGCATTACCGTCACTCCATCACCTGTCCGTCACCGCAGCCAGAGGCATATGAGGCGATTGTCCGGCTGACCTCGGACCGGCATTCTGAACCGCAGGCTGCGCGCGACCTGATGGACAGCATGGTGGCCGCCCGTCCGGTGCCG
>SYLK01000815.1 GCA_005809115.1 Planctomyces sp.
CTCCGTCATGAACGCGATGAAGTCCGGCGGAACGCGGGGCATCCGAACGTCCGTCATCATCTCGGTGCTGGAGTCGTATGCCGTGGTGCGTGCTCAGTGCCGACACCTGTCGCGGATTCTGCCGCCGAACTGGGAGCTGATCCTGCTGGACGACGGCAGTCAGCCACCGATCGAATTTCCGGAGTTGAGACCGGCGAACTTTACTCTGGTCCATACGCGAAATTTCAACCCCTGGACGCAGCCGATCGCCCGGAATCTGGGGGGAAGACTGGCACGCGGAGACTATCTGCTGCTCACCGACATCGACCACATCCTGACGAGCGAGGCGGTCCGCGCCGTTCAGGAGTTCCGTGGTTCGCGGATGTTCTTCTCCCGATCATGTGCGATCCTCAGCGAAGACGGAGATCTGGTGCGGGATCGACGAGTGCTCCGCGAGGCTGGCTGGACGGAACAGAACGATGCCGCCATGCGGGCGGCCGGAGGCGTGCACCAGAACACATTCGCGATCCGCCGCGAGTTATTTCTGGACACCATGAACGGCGGCTACGACGAATCGCTGTGTGCCGACGGCCGATACGGAGGCGACGATGTCGAATTCAACCACCGAGACGGGCGGCTGGTCGAAGCAGGGCTCGCCGACCGGGATGTTCTGGGCCCGGAGATCCACGTCTATCCCGACGCTGCCGCAAACGCCGAGTTTCATGGACTGAGCCGCTCGTAGAGTCCAGTATCAGAGGCTTCTGCCTCCCCGCTGCTTTCGGCATCGTGTTCGGTGAAACCGACCCGGTCCAGCGGGACGATCGGCCCCGCAGAAACAAACTCACCAGGGAATCGCGGCCGGCGCGGCTGGACGGGTGGTCGCCTTCGACCACGTCGTCTGTATCCGCCCGGCAACGCAGGCGTCCTCCATCCGTACAATCGCCAGCCCGTCCGAATATGGCAGGCTGGTCATCGATACCCGTCGGCCTGAGCGACGGATGCCCTCCATCAGGCCTCGCCGCATCTCTTCTCCCAGTGCGAATTGCTCCACGTCGTGGACCAGCAGCAGACCAAACTGCTTCAGGTGCGGCAGGATGCCCGCGATGTCCTCCGCCACCTGATCGGGCTCATGCGAACCATCGTGGAGCACGAGGTCGAATGCCTGGCCACGCAGGTTTCTCAGCACATCCTGCGACGGCTCATGATGGAACACCCAGCGCGACGACTGCGTGGCCTCGCGAAGCGATGGAATCCGGGCCACAAGATCCTGCAGCCGTTCCAGGTCACAGGACATCAGGGTCCCACCCGTGAGTTCCAGCGCTGTCAGCAGGACAGCGCTGGAACCCCCTGCTCCGAACTCAAATACGGCCTGTGCCTGGAGCCCATACGCGATGGAGAAAAGCGTCCAGTAGTGTTTGTTCAGTGAACTCTCGGCGGCCAGGACGGCCGCGTGAATTTGCTCGATCTGCATGATATGGGTTTCCCGCAGCACCAGGGGGGGCATCCCGGTGTGATGCGACCGGAATCGCCCGGAAAGGCGAACGTCAACAGGCTGTCCGCTCGGGTTCTCACACCGTGCGAAACGGCCGATGGCCGGATTCAGGAACGGAGACCGGCGCGCCGCACGCCGGACTGCCGCCGTGAAACACAAATGCGTCCTCAATGAAAAATGCCCTGTACCCTGCCGCCAGCACGCGCCGACAGTAGTCGTCTGCCACGACGCCATCGTCGCCCGTTCCCTCGTCCAGCAGCCCAACCCGCTGGAGCACGGGCCGCGAAAATCCCAGACAGAACCCGTCCAGCCGATCGGTTTCGACGCGTTGGCCACGATGGGTCTCGATCCAGTGGCGGACAAATGCTTCCCGAGATGCAGAACCCGCGTCCGGTATTTCCACCTGTTGTTCTCCGCAGAGTCCGTTGGTAACCGGGCCGACAAGGCCGACGGCGGAGGAAGGATCCCGGAGCGCCTGACACAGCGGCTCCAGCCAGCCGCTGGTCGCGATGGTTCTGGTGCTGAGGAGTACCAGAAAATGTCCTTTGGCAGCTTTCAGACCCTGGTTGGCAGCAGTCGCATATCCCCGATCATCACCGTGGGCGATCACAATCACATCAGTCTGATCTCGCAGCCGGTCACGGGTACCGTCCGTGGAGCCGTTGTCGACCACAATCACCTCATGGGGCTCCGGAGTGGAACGACGGATGCTGTCCAGGCACGCTGCGGTGCCCGGCCAGTCATTGCGTGTCACAAGGACAATCGAGACGAGGTCCTGTGTGTTGCCGCTCCCCTGGGCGCGAGGATCTCCCTGCGGAATGCCTGCGGAAAAAATACTCCGGCGGTTCCCGGCGGTGACGGTGTCGAGAATCGTCTGCATGCGGTGCCGGTAGGTGTGTTTCTCCACGACCTCCATCCGCCCCCGCGCAGCCACGGCGAGACGCTCATCGGGATGGCTCAGGTAGTGATCCACGCGGTCGATCAGTTCGGCGTCGTTGCTGTAGGTAACGAGGTGCCGCCCGTTTCGGAAGAGTTCCTCCTGGCCGTTGTCGGTAAGGTCATTCGTGACCAGCAGCGAGCCGCAGGCCAGCGCCTCGAACACGCGCATGTTGATGTCATTGCGGATGCTGCGGTTGAAGACGATTCGGGACTGCGAGTACGTTCGGGCCATGTCATCAAAAAAGGCACGGCCCACGAACATCGGAGCGAAGCGGCGGGCCAGCTCCCGCACGAGCCGCTCCCGCTCCCCGGGAAACATGTGTCCGACGAAGCACAGGTTGTATTCGGGCACCACATTGTGCGGCCGGTGAATCTC
>SYLK01000816.1 GCA_005809115.1 Planctomyces sp.
GAACACGTTTGACCACACGTTCCGCACCTGCTGCTCAGCGGCCCATGTGCCTCACCTTCCCTCATCAGCGGGGATTCCGCGGAGACTTTGCCCCGGATGCCGGAACCGTCACAATCTGACGTCAGCGTGCCTCAGCCAACTCACAGCGTTTCTCGTTTTCGCCGTTTATCGCAGGAAATTCGTGATGCAGGATCACAGAATCGACAAGCTCGCCCAGACCCTGATTCACCACAGCTGCCGACTTCAGTCGGGTCAGAAGGTCCTGATTGAAGCCTTTGATCTGCCGGACCCGGCGCTGGTCTGCCGACTCGTGGAAGAGTGTTGTCGGCTGGGGGCGATTCCACTGGTGAACATCAAGTCCAACTCAGTGCTGCGGAGTCTCTACCGCGGAGCCACGGTGGCCAGTATGACTCTGGCAGGGCAGTCGGAAGCGGCGGTGATGGCCGGGATGGATGCATACATTGGAATTCGCGGTTCGGCAAATTCGAACGAGTTCGCCGACGTGCCGCAGGAGAAGATGGATCTGTACCAGAAGCACTGGTGGCATCCGGTGCACATTGAGCTGCGAGTTCCACGCACGCGCTGGGTGGTGCTGCGGTACCCGACCGCGTCGATGGCACAATCGGCCAATATGAGCTGCGAACAGTTCGAATCGTTTTTTTTCGACGTCTGCACGGCAGATTACGCGGCAATGGCCGCCGATCTGCAGCCCCTGAAGCGGCGGATGGAGGCGGCCAGCAAAGTACGCATTACCGCGCCAGGAACGGATCTCTCATTTTCGATCCAGGGGATTCCCGTGGTTCCGTGCGCCGGTGAATGCAATATTCCTGACGGGGAGTGTTTTACAGCCCCCGTGCGGGACAGCATTCAGGGCGTGATCCTGTTTAATACGGCCTCGCGGTACCAGGGAACCGTGTTCGACGGGATTCGGTTCGAGTTTCGTGACGGTCGGATTGTCAGTGCCACGTGTCGCAATGCGCCGGATCGGCTGAACCGGATTCTCGATTCTGACGACGGTGCCCGGTTCATCGGGGAATGGTCTCTGGGGACGAACAACCGTATTCTGAGTCCGATGCTGGACACACTGTTTGATGAAAAAATTGGAGGGTCATTCCACCTCACACCCGGAAATGCTTACGACGAAGCAGACAACGGAAACCGGAGTCGCGTCCACTGGGATCTCGTCCTGATTCAGCGAGCCGACTATGGCGGGGGCTGTATCTGGTTCGACGATCAGCTGATCCGCGAAGACGGTTTTTTCGTGCCGGAAGACCTGCAGCCACTGAACACCGGGCTGCCGGCGAAGCCGGGACCCGCCCTTTGAGTTTCTGCATCGACTTCCGATTCTGCCAGGCCAGTCGCCCGAACCAGGCGGCGCATCAGGTCCGGATGCGGACAACGAGAACTGCGTCCCTTTCGCCGTGACACGGAGCCTGTATGGTTACCTTTGCGATTCTGGTCGCCGGACTGTTCGTGGTGGTCGGCGGAATTCTGTTTTTGCGCCTGCACGCGTTTGTGGCGCTGATCCTGGCGGCGCTGCTCGTCGCCTCACTGACTTCCCGTGAAGCGATCATTCGTTCTCAGCTTTTCGCCACGTCCGTCCGGATCGTCCCGGTGGCTGGAGTTCCACAGACAGTGCACGCCTCTCGGACACTGAATCCCGAAATTGACTGGGTGCAACTGCCGGAACCGGGAGATTCTGCCACTCAGCACAGTCGGCAGAAGCTGCGGTTTGAGGCTGTTCCGGCCGCCGGGACGTCTGTGTCGAAGGATGCACCGGGGCAAGCAGCCGCCTCGGGTTCCGTTCGGCCCTACCGTCTGACACCTGCCGCAGGTCCGTCGGAGAGCCCGGTGGACATCCCTGATCAGGGAATGCGGCTGGTGACGGCAGGCGAATATGCTGCGGCGGTGAAGACTGCCGGGCGACCGGCAGTGATTCGTGTGAGTGAATCGCTGGGAGCATCCTGCGGCCGGCTGGCGATTTTGATTATTGCCGCAGCGATCATTGGTGAGTGTCTGCTGCAGAGCGGGTCAGCAGATCGCGTGGTGCAGTCAGCACTGGCCGTTTTCGGGCAGCGAGGATCTCCCGTGGCCTTTGCTGCCAGCGGATTCCTGCTGGCAGTTCCCGTGTTTTTCGATACGGTTTTTCTGCTGATGGTCCCGCTGGCACGTTCGCTGTATCAGCGTACCAGGGTCGATTACCTGCTGTATATTCTCTCCATCGTGGCGGGGGCCACGATGGCGCATTCGCTGGTTCCTCCGACACCCGGCCCGCTGCTGATCGCGGAAGCGTTTCAGGTTCCGCTGAGCGCCATGATTCTGGGAGGCAGCGTGGTGGGAGTGATTGCCGCCTCCGCGGGACTGGCCTATGCGTATCTGCTCAACCGCCGCGGAGTACTCATCCCGCCGGATCTGGCCGATCTGATGCATCGACTGCGACCGCCGGTACAGCTCGTCGTCGCTCAGCGACTCGGGCGGCACGGCATTGAAGTAGTCGGTCGCGGCTCGCCCCACTTCGTCAAGTAACTCGAGCCGTCCCGCCTGCTGCAGC
>SYLK01000817.1 GCA_005809115.1 Planctomyces sp.
GAAGGCTTCGTACCCGGCCACGGCCTCAGAAAAACAGGGACGCGAGGCGATCGTCTCGCCCCGCAGGGCCGGAGCCAGACTCAGGCCGCTGAGTCGCTCGGGAACAGGGATCTGCGTCAGTTCGGCCACGGTCGGAAGGATGTCCACGATCGACACGGACGCCGGAACACGCTGATTCTTCAGACATCGGGAGGGGCACGACACAATCAGCGGCACGCGCAGCGTCGAATTGTACAGCAGGAAGCCGTGTTCCTCCTCCAGATGTTCTCCGAACCCCTCACCATGATCCCCCACGATAACCACCAGCGTATCCTCGTACAGGTTTTTACTCTTCAGGAAGTCAATCAGACGCCCGGTCTGCTGATCCGCGTAGGCAATGTCACCGTCGTACGGATCATCACGGAACCGGTCACCGAACACTTCCGGATGACCTTCGAACGGCGCGTGCGGATCGTACAGATGAACCCAGCAGAAGAATGGCTGACTGCGGCGGCGGTTCAGCCAGGCGAGGGCTGAGTTCACGACCTGTCGGCCATTCTTCATCAGATGGGATTCGTGGCCATACTGTTCGCCTCCGGCCATGTCGTCATCGTAAGTCGAAAACCCCTGATTCAGACCGTAGCGCGAATGCAGCACGACCGAGGCGATAAAGGCTCCGGTGTCATAGCCGTCGGCCGCCAGCACGCCTGCCAGCGTGGCTGTCTCCGGATTGAGCGCTGACTTCCCGTTGTGGTGCATCCCGGTCTCGGGCGGATAGAGTCCAGTCAGAATCGATGCGTGCGAAGGCAGTGTCAGTGGCACCGTGGTGAACGCGTTCTGAAACAGCACACCGTCCCGGTCCAGGGCGTCCAGCGTGGGTGTCAGGGCTTTGTCGAATCCGTAACAGCCGATGTGATCTGCCCGCGTCGTGTCAAACGTGACAAGCAGGACGTTGAGTGGCCGCCGATAGCCAGTCAGATACCACGCCAGGCCACCGACCAGACCCAGCAGCAGCAATCCCGCCCACGTGACCGATCTTCCCCGCCAATGCTTCCGCATGTCACTCAGTTCATTCCAGCTGTACAGGAAACAGACAAACCGCGATTCACTCTGCAGGTGCAATTATCTCCGCGGATCCGATAACGACCAGTGATTCCTGAAGGATTGCCCTGCACGGGGAACCTTTCCTGCCGCTGAGGCAGCCAGCGGAACCGGCAGAATCCGCCGACAGAAGGCTAAACTGTGACAAGGTTTACAGCGACAGCGAGCCAGACGGAACGCCTTGAACCAGTCTTGATCCCGAACGTGATCTGCGCTTATAGTGCCGTCTCAGGGATGAGACCGATGGTCAGGACTCGATTCGCAGACGGTTCACTCGCAGAATGACTGGCGAAGCAGCCACTTCAGAGTTCACTGGCGATCCCCGAAGTCCTTCACTCCATTTGGGTGGATTCTGTGTCTGAATCGCGTTCCTCAGTCAACAGTCGGTGGTCGCGAGTGTCGTCGCACCGCCGCAGCGGCCTGAAATTTTCGGCTGCGCTGCTGCTGGGGCTGACCTGCTGCGGGTGCAGCGGGAAGACACTTCAGGACGACAATCCGGTCTTCGCGGCAGCTCCTCCCAGAAACTCTCTCACGAACAGTGCGGCTGACGATAAGGAAGCACTGCTCACGGGAAAGCAGCCCACCGACGGCATTCAGACCGTTGGATTTTCACAGCTGAATGCAGGGACGCTGACGGGCACCAGTGTCGTGGCACTGGTCAGTGGTCAGCCCGTGTTTCTGGATGACGTGCTTGGCGGCTTTCGTCCGCTGCTGGAGACCAGACAGGAACTGAGCGATGACGCGCGACAGCAGATTCTGGCGAACGAGCTGAAGCGGCGGCTTCCCGGTTACGTCGATCAGGAGTTGGTACTGCACGCGCTGAACGCCAAAGTTCCCAAAGACCGTCAGGACGCGATTCGCAAGGATCTGGAACCGGCTTTTCAGGAGATCGTGGCGGATATTCTGAAAAAGGAAAAACTGCAGACTGAGTCGCAGCTGGAGGAGAAGCTGAGCCGCGAGGGGATGTCGCTGCCACAACTTAAGGAGTCCTTTATTCGCGTGCAGCTGGTGAACGGTTACGTCGCAACACTTGCAAATTCGCCAAAGCAGATCGATCGACAGGAACTGGTTGAATACTACCGTGATCACCTCAGTGATTATACGCCCGCAGAACGTGTGCGATTCGCGGAAATCGTCGTCCGGTTTCAGGAGCACGGCGGACGCGTGGGGGCGGAGAAAGTCATGCTGGATGTGCTTGCTCAGCTGAAGAAAGGCACGGACTTTGGCGCGCTCGCTGCCGAACATTCGGACAGCCTGAGTGCAGAACGCCGTGGCGACATGGGCTGGATTGAGCGGGGCGCACTGGCCGACAAGGACCTGGAAGACCTGCTGTTTCGCCTGCCCGCGGGCGGGCTGACGGAACTTCAGACCCAGGCTTACCGGCTGGAGCTCTATAAGGTCGTCAACCACACACCCGCATCCACGATTCCGTTTGACGCCGTCCAGAAGGATATCGAAGAACTGATGCTGAAACAGAAGGGCGCTGAAGCCAGGGCAACCGTCATGGCCGATGTCAGAAGTCGCGGTCGCGTGACGACGATCTTCGACGCCCCGTAATTCGATCCCCAGCCGCCAGCCACCCGGCCGATGTCTCGGTCAGGAACGGCACAACAATCAATCGCCGACCACGCTTTACCGCACTTGCCACACCCGCGAAACAGGTGTGTGCTGCAGGCACAGGAGAGCGGTCTGACACGAACAACCGGCCGAGACGATGCGGTTCATGGATCGACGCCAAAGGAGCAGCGGCCTGTCGCTGTGCGACCCAGCCCCAGCCTGTTGAGGCTCAGCCGGTTCGAAACTCCCGGACTTGAGCGTTTTCAAATCCTTGACGGCGCCGGGTGAGAAGCAGCGCCGGTGGGGATTTTCCTCGCGATACTCGCGCCCTGCGGGGCAATCTCCGCCCGCAAGGGGGACGAACGGACGTCGTTTTATGTAAGAACCCCTGACGAAAACGTCACGTAACAAAATGCCGCGGCCCAGCTATCTGCCCTGAGAAGTCAGCTCGGCAACAAACGGATTGATATCGGATTCGTAGGTGAACGCCTCTTCCTCGCCGTCTTCCAGCAGACTGGAATCAAAACGCCGTGCCAGCTTTCCATCCGTCCCGTACACATAAACCGCCGGAATGGAATCGAGTTTCAGGTCGGCAAACAACTTGTCGGTTTCCGTAGTGCACAGCAGATTGATCACCGTGGTGTCGTGTTTCCTGAGGAATTTTTCCACGCGCGGACGGTAGTACTCCGCCGGTTTCGACTTGATTCCGACATAATCGACATTGAAACTGACGCAGACCAGTTTGTCGCCGTGCGTTTTCTGCAGAGTCAGCAGGTGGGGAAATTCGGTCATGCAGGGAAGACATGATGTCGACCAGACATCCACGACGACAATCTTTCCCGGATTGTCGGCCACCAGCTTCTCAACGTCTTTCCACGTGGCGGCAGACAGTTTGATCTCCAGCGTTCCCTGCGATGCCACAGCATCGTCGGCCGACAGGGAGCCGCCGACGGCGAACGCCGCGACGGCGAGTGTGATCACCACTCCTGCCGCGCGTCTGAGATGCTTGAAAGTCCCGACCGTTGACATGCCTGCCTCGCGTTTCTGCACCTGTTGAAGTCGTTCTCGTTCCATCAGAGCCGAATTTCGTTTGTCCGCGGTTGCCGGAGATCATCTCGCCACGGCCTCGGCGTTTTCAGCGCCGCGACAGCTCCTGTTCCAGCCGACGAAAGTGCTCCAGTGTTGCCCACTCACTCGCAGCATCCACATTGGA
>SYLK01000818.1 GCA_005809115.1 Planctomyces sp.
ACAAAACCGGGACCGGCTCCCGCGGTACTGCGAAAAATCCTGCGAAATACGACTACCAGTCGATCGACTTCACTGCTTCGAAAAGGATGGCTCTGAATGACCATTTCCATCACGTCACTCACGGAATTCTGCGTCCGGGTTCTGACCCGTGTGGGATTGTCGCAGGCTGACGCTCAGACGACGGCTCAGGCGCTGGTCGAGACAGACGCGATGGGCGTGTTCACACACGGCACAAAGCTCCTCAGCGGTTACCTGAACCGCCTGAAAGGTGGCGGATACCGTGCCGACGGCGTGCCCCGGACGGAACGGCAGGGCCCGGGCTGGGCCGTGATTGATGGCCAGTCAGCCCTCGGCCAGATCGGCGGCGTCTGCGCCGTACGCACTGCGATGGAAAAGGCGCGGAAGGTGGGTGTGGCCTGGGTCGGTCTGCGAAACACCGGACACATCGGAGCCGCCGGATACTACGCCGCGCTCGCGGCGCGCGAAGGATTCATCGCGATGGTGACCGGTAACGATATCCCCAGCGTCGCCGCTCCTGGTTCCCGAGGCCCGGTGCTGGGCAGCAATCCGATTGCTTACGGAATCCCCCTGGGCCAGAGCGATCCGATTCTGCTGGATATGGCCACGGCGGCCGTCGCCGGCGGCAAAGTTTACGCAGCACATCAGCGAGGTGAACCGATTCCTCCAACCTGGCTGATCGGAGAGGACGGTCGGCCCACCACCGATGGCAGTCTCTATCCGCAGCATGCCGCACTGGCACCACTGGCCGGCCACAAGGGATATGGTTTCGGTCTCTGGTGCGAAATCCTGTCGGCAATCCTGCCCGGCGGGCACATGACGTGGCAGGTCGGCAGCTGGATGTTCGACGAACCCTCGCGCCCGTCGTTCCACAATGCGTCGTTCCTCGTCCTGGACGTTGCCGCGATGACGGATCCCGCGCAGTTCGAACAGCGAATGCGGGCGCTGATTGATGAAATTCACGCGGCCCCTGCAGCCGACGGCGTTGAGCGCGTGCTGCTGCCCGGAGAACGCGAATGGAACCTCAGAAACATTGCCGTCCGCGAAGGCATCAGCCTCCCCGCCGACGTCCTCGCCAAACTGGATGGAGTTGCGAAGGAATTCGGAGTAGATTTCCGGTGAAGCTCCGCGGCAGACCCCAGCTCCGGAACCCATCCGCAGCGTCAGAAAGGCGGTGGCGGTGACCGCCGGTCCGTTGGCATAGCGAGTCCGTTGGCGTTGCGAGTCCGTTGGCGTTGCGAGTCCGTTGGCATAGCGGTCAGTCGGCGTTGCCGGATGACCCCGCTTGTGCGACTTTTCATGGCATTCTTGACACGACAGGAGTCCCAGCTGATGGCAGCCCGCCCTCAAGATCCGGCAGCCCGTTTCGTTTTCGTCATGCTGCTGTTTACGTTGAGTTTTCTGATGACCGTGACGGGAACCGCGGCGGGCGAATCGGAGGCCACGCGGTTCGTGGACCATTCACTGATTGTGGCACCCGAATACCCGTGTACCTGGCCCAGTCATCCGTTTCCGCGCTTTCAGATCGTGCATCAGCGGACGATCGGGCCGGATTCGGCCGTCAATGTCGACGTGCTGCTCATCGACGGAAATACCGGCACGCAGATGGACGTTCCGCCTCATTCCGTTGCCCGTCCGGACCTGAATCGGGAAAAATCCGGACCGTTTGGACTCGCCTGGACCGACCGCATTGAGCCCTGGCAGTTCGGCGGTGAAGCCTGTGTCATCGACGTCCGCGACCTGCTGGACCAGGCGCCCTCGGGAATCAGTCCTCTGGTCACGGCCGAGCATGTCCGTCGGTTCGAAGCACAGCACCGAGAACTCCGCTTCGGCGACGTGGCTCTGTTTCGCAGTGATTACAGCGACGTCCGGTATCGACCGTTTCCGGAAGGAAGCCGGTTCATCGCCGATGCGCTCGATCGCAAAGCACCCGGCTTTCCGGATCCCGATCCGGACTGCATGGAGTTCCTTGCCACGCGCGGCGTGATGACCCTGGGAACGGACAGCGCCAGCATGGGGCCGCTCCCGAATCTCGCTGAACCGACCCACTATGCCGGTCTCCGCCACGGCATGATCTGGACCGAGAGCGCCACGAATCTCGGCGCACTGCCCCCGACCGGGGCTTTCTACTGCATGCTCAGTCCGAAACACGAGGGCGGTCCGTACGCTGAGTGCCGCGCGGTGTCCATCGTGGGAGGCGACCTGCCGCGCCGCCTGATCGAGGCTGCTCGAAGCCGCCGCG
This sequence comes from Planctomyces sp., assembly GCA_005809115.1. GTDB lineage: Bacteria > Planctomycetota > Planctomycetia > Planctomycetales > Planctomycetaceae > F1-80-MAGs062. The sequence continues at coordinate 2,261 of SYLK01000818.1, forward strand.
TGATCGATGTGACGCCCACCATGGCCCCCGGCCTCCCCCTCACACCGCTCGGATTCTCCACCGGGCAGCACCGTCAGGTCTATCTCAAGGTGGACTTCCTGTACTCCGAATACCTGGACTCGTGGCACCACACACACCTGATGGATTCCATGGCCGGGACGCATCTCGTACCTCCGGCCTATGCTCTGCCGCCGGAAGATACGCAGCCGGAATACGCACCGGAAGTTCGCGGCTGGCTCCAGGATTTCGAACAGCGATACGGGCCGATCGGCAGCAGCTCCATGACCACGGAACAGGTGCCGCTGGACTGGACCGCCGGGCCGCTGCGGATCATCGACGTCAGCGCACTCGTCGGCACAACCCCCGCCGCCACTTGGCCAGCGTCGCCAGCCATCACGGTGGAACATGTCAGAGCGACCGAAAGCAGGAATGGTCCGCTGCAGCCGGGAGACGTTGTCCTGTTTCGTACCGGGCATCTGGACAAGTTCCTGAAACCCCGCCCGAACGACTCCGGCGTCTGGCTCAACCCTCTGAGCGGCAGCAGCGAAGGGTGGCCGGCACCCACGGCAGAAACCATCGTCTACCTGAAGAGCCGCGGAATTCGCTGTGTCGCCACGGATGCGCCAGACCTCGGCGGCGTCGACCCGCGACAGGCCATGATGACCTACTGGGCGCTGGGCAGCCGCGAAATGGCCGGCGTCGAGTTCCTGCATCACACGGCCGATCTGAAAGACGGGAATTATTTCCTCTTCGCCGCTGCAAAAATCCGCGACTGTCACGGCGGTCCCGGACGTGCGATCGTGTTCCAGTAAGGCGCTCTGCCCATACCGGATCAGGCTCCCGCTGTCCTGCGACAAGACCTGGGAAAATGACCGCGGAAGAATGCCTGTCCCGGCTGTGACAGACCCACTCAGGGAGGCTGGTCAGACGTGCCACAGGCCGGAATGGACTGATGCCGATGGAATCGGTTCCCCTGGGGTCACTTGCAGTGGGCATTCAGAGTGCCTATCCTGCCGGCTCGGCCCCTGTTGAACTCTCGTGACTCAGATTCGGGCAGCCGATTCCATTCCGTGTCTGTTTGTGAAAGGGTGGTGCGTGATGCTGCGACGATCTTCCCGGCTGTCGGTGCTGGTGTTGGCGCTGATTCTGATGGAATCCGTCAGTGCCCATGCCGGAGTTCTGGCACAGGGCTCCACGGTTGAAGGGAAAACCATTGCTGAGTGGACGGGCGAATGGTGGAACTGGCTGGTGAAGGAGCCGTTTGAAACGAACGCTCAGGCGGATCCCACCGGTGAGCACGCGAACAGAAACCAGTCCGGCCCGGTGTTCTTCGTCGCCGGTAGCTTTGGCGGGCCGGTGGAACGGACATTCACCGTTCCGACCGGGAAATACCTGCTCGTCCCGATGATCCCCTATGTGTTCTGGGCACCGGAAGACGGTGCGGATGAAGCCGCGATCCGCGCACTTGCCGCGAGCAATGTGGATGCCATTGAGTCGCCCTATTTTGAACTGGACGGTGTGTTGCTGGCCGACCCGAAAAGTTATCGCGAAGCCTCACCACCCGGCGGGTTCACGCTGTCTGACAGCCCGCTCCTGCGGCAGCTGGGACTTCCCGCAATGGATCGGCTGGCCGTGGCAGACGGATACTGGGCCATGCTCGAACCGTTGACGGCGGGCGAGCATACCATTCGGTTCGGCGGCATGCAGCCGGGGCAACCCGACACCGACGGTGTGCTGCACATTACAGCAGTTCCTGAGCCGGGGACGTTTGCTCTGCTCGGGGTGCTCGGCGGAATCTGGTTCATTCGCAGAAAACGCAGCCGTTAATCGTGGATGTCGGTTTGCCACATCGGGAGTTCATCTGCCTGATATTTCGGGTTTGTCAGGTTGCCTCCCGTGAGCGCGTCTGTCCTCGGCGGCCCCCGGTCAGCGGCAACAGCGAAGAGGCGCTCGGGCATCCGATGCGGAAACGATCGTCAATCTGAAGAGCCGCGGAATTCGTTGTGTCGTCACGGATGCCCCGGCAGCTCGTCCGACGCCTCGAAATCGCGCGGCAGTCCCTCACACTTCCCGAGGGCAGACTGCCACGCCGATGTGCTGATAGTAGCTGCCCTTCGCCCGCTCGGCCCACGAGACGGCTGAGTAATACAGCAGATAGCGGTCGGGCTCGACCAGCACGCACGGAGTCGAGACGTAGAATGAATCGAATCGGCTCCGATCCGCGGAATTGGAAAACGCCGGTGCTGAGTCGTGATTCACAAAATGCGTGCCATCGTCCGACTCGGCGACGTAGATCTGGAAACTCTTGTCCTCCTTTTTCGGATACGCCCCGTACCACAAGAAATACCGTTCGCCGTCACGGCAGACGCACGGATAGATGCAGCCCTGATCGTGCTGCGCACTTTCACGCAGCACCGGCTCGTGGCTGCGGTTCCAGCGAATGCCATCGTCTGACCGGAAGTCGTATACGTTCTGATACAGCGAGAGATACGATTCCTGCCGCGACGGTCGTGAGTTCATCCACATCCGGTATTGGCCCGGACCTTCCCTGTGGACGCACGGCCGCCGTCCCGATTCGAAGACCGGCTCGGGGTGAACGTTCCAGCGAACACCGTCGTCACTTGTCGCATAGCCCAGCCGCTGCGTCAATTCGGTTGTCCCTCCTCCGGCATTCCGTACCCATTCCGTGATACCGATGAACCAGAGTTTGAACCGTCGTTCGTCCGGGTCCCACAGCACTGACGGGGTCTGAAGGGCGAATGCCCCCCAGGGGACTTCTTCAAACGTCAGGATCGGCCGCTCGCCGAATCGCTCCCACGTCAGGCCGTCCTGCGACACCGCCATTCCAATGGCGAAGCCCATCAGACTTTTCAGATCCGAGGAATTCCCGGTGCGACCGATATAATACATGCGGTAGCCGTCGGGCGTGCGGAGCACATGCGGTGCATAGCAATATGTCCGACACCAGTCGAGGTTTGTCATCAATGACGACAACACCGGCGCGTCCCGCCGCTGCCACGCCATCTCGACACGAATGCCCGGCGTTGGCAGAGACGCCACATCCGTCGGCCTGATCGACACTGAATCCCCGGCAGCAGCCCGCACAGATTGTCCCGCAAGAAGAATTCCCGTTCCCGAAGTTTCCAGAAACGTGCGCCGTTTGATGCGATCGGTCATGCTGCCCTGTCATTGAGTTAAAGAATGTGATGACGTCTCAGGAATTCTGCACGTCCGGGTACCAGGACGGAATGGCCTTCGAACAGGCTGACGATGTTCGCGCAGAAATTACCCTCTGTTCGATGCACTTGCGAGAGTTTTTCAGTTTTTCGTTTAATTTCAGGAATCTCGATCACGTTCCGCGTTGGCGGGAAGTGCTCGTTCAGTCCCCGGTCAGGAGTGACGGGGTGTGAACAATTACCCGACGTGTGGCCATGCGCTTTGCATCACCGCGCCGCCGAACTAGAATTGTCTGGTTGGTGTTCTCCGGTGTCTGTTTCAGGTGGTACGCCCGGAGCCTGGGCGCCCCAGGGGCTTCCGCGATGTCGCACAATCAGATTTCTCGTCGCTTGTTCATGTCGTCCGGTACCGGAGTGGCCGCCGCTGGTGTGCTGGCGGCCGGTTCGGGCGACAGTGCCGCGGGCGCCGCAGCCGGCACTCGCGGTTCGGCCGTTTCGCTCAAAGGCCGGATGTACAAGACGCTCAAGATCGGCATGGTGAACATGGAAGGTTCCCTGACCGACAAATTCCGCGCCGTCCGCAGTGCCGGTTTTCACGGTATCGAAATGAACGCGCCGGGAATGGACGTCGAGGCCACGAAGAGGGCAATTGCGGAATCCGGACTGCCTGTCGATGGCACCGTCAACGCGGACCACTGGGAAGTCCGGCATACCGATCCCGATCCCGCAGTCCGAGTCAGGGCCCTGAAATCACTCCAGGATGGAATCCGTGAGACACATGCCGTGGGAGGCCATACGGCACTGCTGGTCATCGGGCACGGCAAGGACGGCCCGGAAGATGAGATCTGGAAACGATCGATCGACAATATCGCGCAGGCGATTCCCCTGGCTGCCGAACTCGGTGTGTGCATCGCCATCGAAAATGTGTGGAACCACTTCCTGTACGATCATTCGGGTGATCGCTCACAGACTGCCGACAAGTATCTGAAGTACGTCGACGAACTGAATTCCCCGTGGGTCGGGATGCAGTTCGATATCGGAAATCACTGGAAATATGGCAGTATGGGGAACTGGATTCGGCAGCTGGGAAAACGGGTCGTCAAACTGGATGTCAAGGGATTTTCGCGAGCGAAGGACACATTCACACCCATCGGTGAGGGCGATATCGACTGGGCCGATGTCCGCAGTGCTCTGACCGACATCAACTTTTATGGCTGGGTTGCGGCTGAAGTTACCGGCGGCGGGCCAGCGGAGCTGCAGGCCATCTCGAACCAGATGGACACCGTCTTCGGGCTGACCTGAGTCCGGTCGCGGGGAGCATGACATGCCGGATTCCGAAGGATCGCCGCGCTGCGGTACCTCCCCTCCCACGGGCGACTCCCCCGAGGTCGTTGTTGACCCGGCTGCGGCCAGTCGGCAACCCGAAGCAGCGGACCTGTCCTCCGCGAATTCACGCGAACCCGCTGAACGTCCGGCTGAAGCCATCCGGCGGCACGGCATCAAGCTGCAGCCTGAAGAAATTCAGTTGCTGGAGCGGTACTGTGACCTGCTGTGGGACTGGAACACGAAGCTGAATCTGACGCGGCATAACGATGCGGAGGCGTTTGTCACCCGCGACCTGGTCGACACCCGACGACTCGCCGCACAGATCGGCCAGGGGCTGCGGGTTCTCGACATCGGATCCGGAGGAGGCGTGCCGGGAATTCCGCTCGCCATTCTCCGCCCCGATCTGAACATCACGCTGGCAGAGTCCGTGCAGAAAAAATCGGCCGTACTGCAGACCATGGTGAAGGCACTCCGCATCCGTGTGGCAGTCCAGGCGGATCGCGCGGAAAATGTGCTGCGGCGGCAGAAATTCGACGTCGTGACGGCCCGAGCCGTGGCGCCCCTCCCCAAAATTCTCACCTGGCTGCAGCCCGTCTGGAAGTCGACCGGTCAACTCCTGCTGATCAAGGGACAGAACTGGACGGCGGAACGAGAACTCGCGGCCGCCGCCGGTCAGCTCGATCAGCTGCAGCTGACCGTGGTCGATTCCTGGCCCACCGTGGGCCGAGACAGCGACAGTGTCCTGCTCCGCGTCTGTCGCAGGGGTGCGAACGCAGCGGCTGGCGGCCGGTAAGGACCAGCCCGGAAATCAGTTGTGCAACGATGCGGGTGATGACGGTGCGTCGGCCACTTCAGCCGCGGCAGTGAAGGACCGCGGGTACTGCCCGGGTCGATCCGCGGCATACCAGGTTCGGAACACCTGGTCCCAGTCTGCGGGGGTTGCGACCCCCACAAAGGCCGCCCGAACCTGCACGTCGTCCGGGTGCCAGGCCGCATACCGGATTCCGAATTTTCGCAGCTGGCGGAACGCCTGTCCCGGAGGATACACGGTCCGGGCGAGTCGCAGATGCTCCCGCATGACGTCGCGCTGCTCAAATACCGACGGAGCCGTCGGCAGCGGGGCACCCTCCAGCAGTGCTGCAGCCTGCCGGAAAATCCAGGGATTTCCGATGGAACCGCGGGCTGCGGTGACGCCGTCCACGCCCGTCTCACGCAGCATGCGGACACAGTCGGCCGCCGTGAACAGATCGCCGCTGCCGAGCAGTGTCCTTTGCGGGAAGGCCTGGCGCACTTCTCTGAGAAACTCCCAGCGGCTGGGGCCGACGTATTTCTGTTCCACGGTCCGCGCATGGATCGTGGCGGCAGCGATTCCCGCGGCAAAGGCCCCTTCAAGGATGTGAAAAAATCTGTCGCGGCTTTCGGCCGTATCATCCAGGCCGCGCCGCATCTTGACCGTCAGGGGGATTCGCGGTGGCAGGACCTCCCGGACACGCCGGACAATCTGCAGAGCCAGTTCCGGCTGTCCCAGATGCAGTCCGCCGCGACATTGTCCCCGCAGTTTCTTCATCGGACAACCGAAGTTGATGTCGATCACATCAAATCCCGCCCGCACCAGCCGCAGCGCCGCCAGGCCAAATTCGGCCGGGTCGGAACCCATCAGCTGCGCGCCAGCAGGATGATCAGCCTCCGCAACATGAAGAAACCGTCTGGTTCGCTCCCGATCCTTCAGATGATTCACAAAGGCTTCGATCAGAACTTCATGAATGGTGTACGGAGCCCCCATCTGTCGCGCGAGAGCCCGCATCGGCCAGTCACTGTAGCCGCTCAGCGCAGCCTGCACGACGGGCAGGGCAAGGTCGATCGATCCAATTCTGAGCATGCGGAAATCCACGCGGGAAAAAAGTGCCGACACGGCCGACGAGCTGATTTTCGAGGTTCGCGGGTCTTCCTGCAATGGAACGTTTGAGATACAACGCCCAGCGGGGCGAGTCCTGTTCGCCTCGGGTCGCAGTGCTGTGTCTGCTGACCTGGCGGTGTGCTGCTGATTCGACGCGGCAGGCCTGCGTCGGATTCCCTCCTTTTCCGGGCATATTGCCTGAAGTTGACTGCATGTCCCTGCTCAGCCTTGTCAATCTTTCGTTCACCTATGCGGACCCGCCGCTGCTGGATCAGGTGACGCTCCATGTCGAACGAGGTGAGCGGATCGGGCTGGTCGGCCGGAACGGAGCCGGCAAATCCACCCTGATGAAACTGATCGCCGGCGAAATTCATCCCGACGATGGTACCATTGAAATGGCTCCGGGAACCGTCGTGGCACGCCTGCAGCAGGACGTCCCGGTGGGTGGAGATCGCACCGCCTTCGAAATTTCGGCCGAAGGATTCGGCCCCGCCGGATCATCTGTGGCCCGCTGCCGTGTTCTCAATCAGAGACTGCATGGCGGTGAAACTCTCAGTGAATCGGAGATGCAGGAATATGATGCGGCCAGCCACGAGGTCGCCCAGGCCGATCTGTGGCTGGCCGCCGATCAGCTGGAAGCTCTGCTGCAGGATATGCAGCTGCCGGCCGATGTCCGGTTTTCCAGCCTTTCTGCGGGCATGAAACGGCGTGTGCTGCTGGCTCGCGCCATGATTGCCAGACCCGATATCCTCCTGCTGGATGAGCCGACAAATC
>SYLK01000819.1 GCA_005809115.1 Planctomyces sp.
AGCCTGTGCGGCGAGCAGATTCCCGTTCGTGTCCTGAGACGTCCTGATCCGGCCGCAGTTTACTGAATTTCGCCTCTGATCGCCATGCGAACGCCTGCGGGACCGACCGTCCGCTTGCCTGCCGCGGCATAAGTCGCCAACATAGTCACCCTGCCCCCCGGTCGCTTCCGAACACTGGCGTCTCCGAACAATTCACTCACCTCAGGAAGATCCCCCCATGAAAATCTGCTGCACACTGTTCACGGTGGTGGTCCTGTTCTGCCGGATTGTCCCGGCAGCAGCCGTCGCCGAAGTTCGTGATCGGGCTTCCCTGCGACTGACTTTCGACGAACAGAAGCCGGGTTCGGTGAACACAGTCCCGGTGGACACAGCGAAGGCAGGAAAGGTGGTGGATGCCGTTGCGCTGCCTCAGGGAGGATCCGGAGTTGCGTCCGTGTTCGCGTCCGGAAGTCCCGGCGGTGCAATCCTGCTGGAAGCCTCGCGGCGTCAGGTCGTCAGTGTGGCATCGAGTGAAGACCTGGTCCGTCCGGACGTGGTCACCGTCAGCGGCTTTTTCGCCAGCCTGCATCCAGTCACCGACACGGCATTCCACGGGTTGTTCGCCAAACGTCAGTCCGGGGACAATGGCAAGGCGAATTACGGAGTGAATTATCAGACATCAGGCGATCTGCTGCAGGTCTATGTCAATGATGGCACTGGATTCAAGGTCGCCACATGGCGTGCTCAGGAGACCATCGGATCCCGGCGACGGGTTCACCTGACGGCGGTATACAGCAATGGTGATGCACCGGGTGCCGATGCGGACGCGGACACGGATGACGTGCGAGTCCAGTTGTTTGTCAACGGCGCGCCCGCCGTCCCGCTCAGTGTCAACGTCGGCGTCATCGACGGCAGCTCGGCATGGCTGCAGGATGTGACACTCGATCGCTGTGTCAGCGACGCTCCGCTCACAATCGGTGGCAGCTTTCCCGACGGCGAGCTGACTGAGTTGATCTGTGACGAATTCCACGTGTTCCCGGAAGCGATCTCGGAACCTGATGCCAGTGCACATTTTCTGGAAGTCGCCGCAGCCGCAGCCCCGGAAATTCTGCAGGAACAGTCCGTCGCGGATACCGCCGCTCAGGCAATTCCTGAGATTGCGGCGCTGTCGCAATACGGCCTGACCGTCGGTCGCACCAATCTTCTGGCCATCAGCGGCCGCAATCTTGCCGGAGCTGCGCTGCGGATCGGCAATGCCGGGATCGTCGTCCGCCCGCTGGAAAATTCCGCTGATTCCGCGGCCCGGTTCGAGGTCGACGTGCCGGCGAATGCCGTGCCCGGGCGGTATCTGGTGAGAGCACTGACGGCCGCGGGCGCCAGCCGACCCCTTGTTATCAGTCTGGATGCCCTGCCACAGCACGTGGAAAGCACGTTTTCCGAAACCACTCCGGCCACGGAATTGCCTGTCGCGGTCAGTGGGGTGATTTCCGGCGCGGAACAGAAGCGAGTCTACTTTAACGGTCGTGCCGGACAGCGGATTGTGGCAGAAGTCGAATCTCGTCGACTCGGTTCCGGGCTGGATCCGGTGGTCGAGATCAAGCTGCAGAACGGCACTCCGACGGCCATCCAGGGACGACAGCCAGATCTTGCCGGCGATGCTCGTGCGGAAGTGCTGCTGCCGTCCGACGGAGTCTACATGGCAGAAGTTCATGATCTGCAGTATCAGGCGCCTGCCGGCAGCGCCTGGCGACTGCTGCTGGGCGATCTGCCCGCCTCGTCACTCGCTTGTCCCCCCGTGGTGTCCGGAGCATCGTTTGCCGTGCGCACCGTGGGACTGCGAGGGATCTCGGAGCCGGTCACGCTGAAACCATCAGGAAATCGCCTGATTGTCGAATCCGGATCCTCGCTGCTGCCCATACCCGCACTCCGTCCGCAGACCGGCCTGGAAGTGACGGAACCACTTGAAGGGACGTTCGACGCCACACCGATCGCCGCTGTGTTCACGGCTGCTCCACTCGCTCCGGTGACAGTCACTGGACGGATTGCTGCGGATGGTGAAGTGGACCAGGTCCTGTTGACGGTCACGCCTGGTCAGGCACTGCATTTTTCCGTAGCCGCCCGATCGTTGTCATCGCCACTGCGAGCCGCCATGCAGGTCTTCCAGGGAGATGCTCAGGTGACTGAGTCCGACGGAGACTCCGGCGCCACAGACCCGGCGCTCGATTACACGGTGCCTGAGGGCGTCACGCAGCTGCAGGTGCGGATTCGCGACTTCACCGGGCGCGGATCCCCGGCGTCCGTGTATCGACTTCAGGTATCGCGAAAGGACCGCCCCTGGTTTCAGCTGCGGACACGCACGCAGACGCTGCAGATCCCCGCAAATGGTTCGGCACCACTCCCGGTGACCGTCATCCGACAGGCTCCGGAGTTTCGCTACACCGGAACAGTGCGCCTGCAGGTGGCGGGAATCTCAGGCGTGACGGTCAGTCCGCAGGTGATCCCGGCGAGCGATCAAAATCAGGAAGTCCTGCTGGTTGTCACCCGGTCTGCTGCTGTCGATCATGCCGCACCGATTGAATCACAGTCTCTGACTATCGAAGGACGCAGCGAAGGACTGGAATCGAACGTCGCCGCTGCGATGGAAGTCCAGCTGGATGCCATTTCCACGGATCTGCTGACATTTCGTGACGACGTCATCGAAATTGGTCGCAGCCAGGCCATCCCGGCCACAGTGCTGCTGGACGGCGTCCCCCCGGTTCTGCTCCGAGGCATCACGACCACACTCCCCGTCAGGATTCTGCCTTTTTCAGGTCACCCGGCCCCCTGGGCTCGCCTGGAGCTGATGACGACCGAGAAACTCCGGCTGCTGGACGAGAAAAATCCAGCCGCTGGATACAGACCAGCGATCGCGGCTCCGCAGTATCAGGTCTTCATGGGCACCGCAACGCTTTTTCCACTGCAGGTGGTCGTACCGTCAGACGTGATGGAACCGGTCGTGCATGCTGTGATCGGAGTGAGTTTTGTCCCGCAGCCGCTCGCAGGGGCCACCGACTCCCGCGCCTGGACGGCTCCGATTCGGCTGATTGTCGACAACGCCGTCACGATCACGCCGCCGGGAGAGCCCCTCAAGGCCACGCGAGCGGCCACTGCCACCGTCAGCGGAACGCTCCGCAGACACGCCCAGTTCAGTGATCCTGTCAGCGTCGTTCTGGAAGGACTCCCCCAGGGCTATTCCGCGATGCCCTGTCATGTGACGAGCGATCAGTCGGCGTTCTCCGTCACGGTGAGCATCCCGGAACAGGCCGCTTCCGGAGCAGTCCCCGGACTGGCTCTGCGCTGCCAGCACGCATCCGGCAACGCCATCAGCCCCCCCGCACCGCTCAGTCTCACGATCGAATGACGGGACGCCTGACCGTTGCCAGATCAGAAGTCGAACCAGATTCCGCCGCCGATCAGGTTTTCCTGTCGGTTCAGAAACGAATACTGCAGCGACGGTCCGTTGTAATACTGGCCACCCACTCGCAGTCGGCGGCGTGAATCAGGACCTTCCCAACCCCAGCCACCAACCATGTTGACGCCGGTAATCCACCCGAAGTCCTCACGCACATGACCATTCACCGCCGCAAACGGAGCGCCCCGCAGCGGCCGCTCCGCCCGCGGCGTATATTGTGCTCCAAACTGGAACTCCAGCGGATCTGCCCCGCCCTGCCGCGCGACCTCGCAGGCAATCTCCGCATAGATCTGCGAATCCGGCGTCAGGTCATAGGCCGTACCCGCGACGAGTGAGTCGCGGACATAATTCACTCGCTGAAACAAGGGATTTTCCAGCAGGAAT
>SYLK01000820.1 GCA_005809115.1 Planctomyces sp.
CCGCAATGACCGCAGCGAGGTCTGCTGTTGACAAGGCCCGAACTGCACTCAACGACAGTTCGCTCGACGCGACCTGCCCGCCGCTCAGCCCCCAGGACCCGGCATCGAGTACCGGACGGAGGCGTGCTCTGGCCGAATGGATGACACATCGCGACCACCCGCTGACGGCGCGCGTGGCGGTCAATCACATCTGGTCGCGTCATTTTCATGCCGCCCTCGTGTCGACGGTGTTTGACTTCGGCCGAAATGGCGCCAGGCCGACACATCCGGAACTGCTGGACTGGCTCGCAACCGAGTTCATGGATTCCGGCTGGAGCATGAAGCATCTGCATCGGCTGATCGTCACCAGTGAAGCCTATCAGCGCGTGTCTTCCGTCGGAACGGCGACCCATGAAGCCGCCGCCGATCCGGAAAATCGATGGCTGTGGCGCAGGAATGCGGGACGGATGGAAGCCGAGGTTGTCCGGGACAGTGTCCTGTTCGCTGCAGGACGCCTCGATCCGCAGATGGGGGGGCAGGAAACCGAAAACACCGAATCCCTGACCACCTTCCGCCGCAGTCTGTACTATGCCGTTCATGCCGAAGGCGGTGGCGCCAGCAAGTTCGGTGAACTGTTTGATGCTCCGGATCCGCTGGACTGCTACCGCCGGACTCGCAGCATCATCCCCCAGCAGGCCCTGGCTCTCACAAACAGCGATTTTGCGCACCAGATGGCGGCGTTGATCGTCCGTCAGGAACAGGAAAACGTCGGAGATGAATCGTCGTCGTCAGATCGCTTCATTGTGGCCCTGTTCGAAAGAATTCTGTCTCGAACACCCACAGCCGATGAACTTCAGGTCTGCACCGACGCTCTTGTCGGAATGCAGGAGAGCATGACGGATTCCCCGGATGCGGATCGCACCCGGAAGGCGCGTGAAGGACTGGCTCGCGCTCTGCTCAACCACAACGATTTCGTGACCATTCGATAATACGGACTCAGCCGGAATCAGCGAACACAAGACTCAGAGAACTGCCGTAACCAGAATTCAGGAGAGGCTGGAGTCCAGAACTCCGGCGGGAGAAGAGTGATCTCATGTCGCACCTGTATCAGGGGCTCACCACCCGAAAATCCGCCGGTCGCCGTGCGTTTCTGTCAGATCTGGGGCTGGGTTTCACCGGCCTGGCGCTGGGCTCGATGCTGGCGGACGACGGCATCGTCAGGGCCGATGCAACTGGTCCTGAGGTCACGGGGACACCGGGGTGCCACTTTGCGCCACGCGCAAAATCCGTCATCTGGATCTTCCTGTCGGGTGGCTACAGCCATCTGGAAACGTTCGATCCCAAGCCGGCACTGAACAAGTATGCCGGCATGACGTTCGACAAGACACCGTTTGACAATCCGGTGAACTCGGTGCTGCACAAGAAGCGGTTTCGTTCCGTGCCGTCCGAGGAAGTCAATGTTCGGGATGTGTATCCCACGATCTATCCGATGCAGGTGGGCTGGCGTCAGCACGGAGAAAGCGGGATCGAGGTCACAGACTGGTGGCCCCACTTGGCGCGGCATGTCGACGATCTGTGCTTCGTGCGGAACATGTGGACCACGGACAACGATCACGCGGCCGAGAACCAGATGCATACGGGGCGGCATCGCCTGGATGAAAACCAGCCCAGTATCGGCGCCTGGGCGCATTATGGACTGGGATCACTGAATGACAATCTGCCGAAGTTCGCTGTGCTGGGTGGCCCGACGAATTCCGGGACACGGGAGTCCATCGGCGCCTACTATCTGGGGCCGCAGTATGGCGGCGTACCGCTGGCTCTGGATCCAAAGAATCCGCTGCCGTTTGGTCAACGCAGTGACAGCCAGAGTTTCGAACAGCAGAGACGCGAATACGATCTGATCAGTCGCCTGAACGGCCTTACGGCTGTGGAGTATCCTGAGGATCAGGATCTGCTTGCTCGGATCCATGCCTACGAGCTGGCCTTCCGGATGCAGGCTGCGGTGCCGGAAGCGATTGATTTCGCACAGGAAACAGCAGACACGACCCTGATGTATGGAATTGACCAGGATGCCACGAAGGTGGCCGGGCAGAGGCTGCTGGCCGCCCGCCGGATGATTGAGCGCGGTGTGAGATTCGTTCAGGTCTTTCCGTCAGCCTACGGAACCTGGGATTCTCATCAGCAGCTCAAAGTCAATCATACTCGGCTGTGCGAATCCGTGGACAAACCGGTGGCAGGCCTGCTGCAGGACCTGAAACAGCGAGGTCTGATGGATGACGTGGTGGTGGTGTTCTGCACGGAATTCGGACGGACACCAGGACTTGAGTTGCGCTCCGGCGGCACGACCGGCCGCGACCATCATCCGAACGGGTTCACGATCTGGCTGGCCGGCGCAGGGCTGAAGCGAGGTTACGTCCACGGCGGCACAGACGAACTGGGTTATCATGCGCTGGGTGAGGGGCATTACGTCACTGACCTGCATGCGACAGTGCTGCACCTGCTGGGGCTCAACAATCGCAGGCTGGAAATCCCGGGACGCAGGCGTCTGGAAATCGATCATGGTCACGTGATCGACGACATCCTGGCGTGAGCCCGCTGGCGGCGAGCAAGTACCCCACAGGATCCTCCCCGGTCACTCTGTCCGGCGATTGCTCGCGGCGATCATACGATCGCACCCCGGAGCCGGATCACCGGTCGCGCAAATCTTTTTTTTTTCATTGTATCTCTGTTCAGCGTCCGGTATCCTGTTTTGCTGGCCTGTGCCCCTCGGGGGGCAGTGCCTGCGATCATGCGGTTCCGCGGGTTTGTGTCGATTTGCGGGACTCTGGCAGGCCGGCGGCTGCGTTCGATGGGACTGTGCTGAGTGTGTCTTTCGATGAATGTCATTTTTTTCAGAAGGAGAATGGTATGCAGCAGACTTGCGGAGACAGTCAGCGACCACGTGTTCGGCGTGGCGGGCTGACCGGTTTTACACTGATTGAACTGCTTGTGGTGATTGCGATTATCGCAATTCTGATCGCACTGCTGCTGCCGGCAGTGCAGCAGGCACGAGAAGCCGCTCGCCGAACGCAGTGCAAGAATAATCTGAAACAGATCGCTCTGGCGATGCACAATTATCATGACGCGTTCGGGTATTTCGCTCCGGGTTGTGTCAGAGGCGGATCGGGGGCCTACTGGAATTATGCGACGAACAACGAGACGGCGACCTGGACACAGCTGATGCTGCCCTATATTGAACAGGCCAATATCTACAACCAGCTGAATTTTTCCACGACCAACTGGTACCCGGGAACACAGTTCATTCCGCCGAACTGCGAATTTGCTCACCGTGTTATTCCCGGCTATACCTGCCCGTCAGATCCTCACGCCGGTGTCGGCAACTGGGCTGGTCAGGGCTGGACGTGTCTCGGCGGTGTGATTAACACCACGGGCGCGTTTGCCAGCATGAATTATGCCGGGATGGCAGACAGCGTTAATCGCGTGAATCCCAGCCCACCGGCGGGAACGAGCTGTCCCACGTGTATTCCGCGCCCGGATGGAAACGGTGTGTTGTTCAATCGTTCGAAAATTGGTGTGGCACAGATCACGGACGGCTCCAGCAATACAATGCTGTTTGCCGAGGTGTCCGGCAGTCCGGGAAGGGGCTGGGAATGGTCGTGGGGCGGGCCGCTGGTGGATACCCGCATTACTCCCAACGGGCCAGGAACCTGGGTCGGTGACATGACCGCGCTGAACGAACGCGAAACCTACACGGCTCAGGGTGCATCCAGCTACCATGTCGGTGGTATCCAGATTGCACTGTGTGACGGATCGGTTCGTTTCATTTCAGAAAACATTGACTTCGGCACATATCGCAGTCTGGCGACTCGCGCTGGTGGTGAGGTCATTGGTGAGTTTTGAGCGGCATCCCGGCTGCTCATGTCACGCAGTCTGCCAGGTGCAGTCCCCTCTCCGCTGTGCTCGGGGGAGAGGGGACTGGCCAGGGCTCATCAAATCAGACCAGCGCCCGCGAAGATCGTGTTCCACCCGGGGGCTGGTGAATCCGCCAGTGAGCCATCCTCGACTTTTCAGAAGTTCCAGAGACAGCAAGCTATGTTCAGACAACGAATGCTGGCGATCCTGATCCTGACATCAGCGATGGTCGGTTGTGGTTCAGGTAATCAGATTGAAAAAGTCGTCGTCAGCGGCAAGGTGACCCGTGACGGGGGCGTGCCGATGGTGAAGGGGCGTATTACTCTGTTTCCGATGGAAGGGACACGCGGGCCGGTTTCCGGAGCTGAAATCCGACTGGGCGAATACCGGATCGACTCAAAAGGCGGTGTCCCGGTTGGAAAACATCGGGTGCAGTTCCATGAGTTCGCGGTTGATCCGAACCGCGATCCCACGCTTCCGCCGCCGCTGGTCGAAAACAACATTCTGCCCCTGCGATTCAATGAAGCATCGAAGCTGGAACTGGATGTACCGGCGGGGGAACCGATCGTGAAAGACTTCGATCTGGATGAAGAATTTGGCCCGGTCGAATCAGAAACACCTGGCAGCGAATCGCCGAATCAGCCGTGACTGAGGGACGACGCTGTGGGCTCGGCAGGCCGGATCTCAGCAGGAAACTGCGGACTGTCATGTGGCGTCGGAAGAGAACTCGGATCGGGC
>SYLK01000821.1 GCA_005809115.1 Planctomyces sp.
CGGGTTGCCTCAATCTCAACGCACCGCGTCCCCCTGCTGGATACCTGCGGGACGGGTGGCGACCGGCTGCACACATTCAACATCAGTACGGCGACGGCGATTGTGGCCGCGGCGTGTGGGGTCAATGTGGCCAAACACGGCAATCGGAGTGTTTCAAGTTCCAGCGGATCGGCCGACGTTCTGGAGGCTCTGGGCGTCAACATCAACCTGTCGGCTCAGGCAGCCGGACGCTGTCTGGACGACACCGGAATCGCCTTCTGTTTCGCTCCGCTGGTGCATGGCGCGATGAAACATGCCGCCCCCGTACGTCGCCAGCTGGGTTTTCCCACGGTGTTCAATTTTCTGGGTCCACTGACGAATCCCGCCGGGGCAGAGTATCAGCTGCTGGGAACCAGCAGTGTCGCGCGGGCCGCTTTGCTGGCAGAGGCGATGAATGGTCTGGACGGGCGCCGGGCACTGGTCGTGTGCGGCAACGACCAGCTGGACGAGGTGTGTCTGTGGGGACCAACGACCGTGTTTGACGTAACCGGTGGGCGGATTGTCCGGAGTGAATGGGATGCCGGAGATTTCGGCCTGTCCGAATGCCGCGTCAGCGACCTCACCGTCACTTCCCCGACGGAGAGCGCTGCCGTCATCCTGTCTGTGCTGAATTCGGACGCCATCACACCGGGGCAGTTGTCGCCGGCGGCTGCGATTGTGATCGCCAATACCGCTGCGGCCCTCGTGGCCTGCGACCGATCGCCGAATCTCCGGGATGGCGTCGCTCAGGCCCTGACAGCACTCCGATCGGGCGCAGCGCGGCAGAAACTGGCGGAGCTGGTTGAGTGGACGCAGCGACACGCCACCCTGGAAAATGCCGCGTCCTGACCGGACCGTGACGGCCGCGGACCGCGATGCGTACGGCACCGCGACGCGCCGCGGACCCCACCAGCCTTGTGTGTTCGTGTGTCAGGGTGATCCGAGTCGGGACAGAAACGCCAGCAGATCCCGAAGTTCTGTGTCCGTCAGCTGCAGAATCGTGCCTGCAGGCATCAGTGATGTCGACATCTCGCTGCGGTGCACGATATCCGCCTTGCTGAAGATCTTCTGCTGCCCGGAAGCATCGCGAAACATGTGAACGCTGGCCGAACTGAGCAGAATTCCGCTGAAGGTTGTGCCGTCGGCCAGTTCGAGGAGTGTCATGTAATACTGTGGTGCGACATCCCGATTCGGTTCGAGTATGGCGCGGAGCAGCGCCTTCTGATCGCTCTGCGCCGCGATGAAACTCAGGTCCGGCCCCACCACATTCCCGCGACCGCTGTGGCGGTGACACTTCGAACAGGTGGCCAGTCGCGGATGGAAGAAAATTCGCCGACCGTCGTCCGGACTGGCGACACCGGGGAGCGCTGCCAGTCGCTCCAGCCAGACCTCGGTCTGCTCAAACGCCGGACGACCGGCATTTATCGTCGACGGATCCAGGGCCGCCTCAGCCAGGGGACGGGACTCCGGCCACCGCTCCGCCAGTCGGGCCAGGATTGCCCCGGATTCTCCGAATGGCGCCATCCCGCGCACAGACCGCAGCGCCTCGTGCCGAATCCGGACGTTTTCGTGCTGTGCCAGACTCAGCAGCAGCGCGTGATGATCTGGTGCGTTTGAAACAGCAAGTCCCGCGATCGCGTCCGCTCGCAGTGCGAGATCCCGCCCTTCGTCCGAGGACACTTCCGCCAGAACCTCCCACGCATCGGGCGCACTGCGGGCAGCCAGAGTCCTGATGACCTCCTGCTGCAGCAGCGGGTCGGCCGAGGCCAGGAGGCTTCGCAGCAGCGGGATCGTGATGCGTTCATGGTTTGCCGGTGCCAGCCGCAGCGCGTAGGCCTTCAGACGGTCCGGCACGGAATCACTCTGAATTCGCTCAGCCAGCACGTCAGGATCCGTGACCCCGGCATCGGGTTTTCCGCGGAGTGTATTGACCGTGGCCAGGGCCGCTTCAAACAACCGATAATCCAGATCCGACCGAGTCAGCATGGCCTCGACATCGTCCAGCAATCCCCGCAGTACGGCATCGGCGATCCAGCGGAGGCACTCAAACTGCACTTCCCGATCAGCGTCCTGCAGAAATTCGCGGACCCACTTTTCCTCGTTCAGATCGACACGACGAAGTGCCACGATTGCCCAGACTCGGTCCTGCGCAGACAGGGCACGGACGTCTGCAACTGTCCAGACCCCGATCTGCCGTGCCAGTGCCGTCAGGGCCGCATCGGACAGATACGGATCAGTCCCCCCTGCATGTTCCAGCAGCTGGGAGATCGTCAGTTCTGCCGTGCCATCGCGCATCCGACGAGCCAGAAGAGCGGGCGCATTCATCGGCTGCGGCGCTGGCAGCATCCAGCTCGCGGCGGACCGGTCAATCTCCAGTTTCCACAAACGTCCTCGCGAATGGACCTGGTACGAACTGAAGACCCAGTCGGTCAGGTAAAATGCCCCGTCGGGGCCCGGCGCCATACAGACCGGTCGGAAGAAATCACTTCCCTTCAGCAGCTCGATTCGGCGGGAAGTGTACCCGGCGCCCTGACGGATCAGCGGGAAATAGTCGATCCGGTGATGGCTCCACGCCGGAATCATCACCCCACCACCGAGTTCCACCACGGCACAGGGGCCCTCTCCCGAAGGATGAATCATCCCCAGGGTTCCCCGGAGTTCCCCGTTCCATGCCACAAACGGATGGATCGGACCGCCGCCATACGCGAGCTGAAACCCGTAGTCTCCACCTTCCACGATACTCAGCAGACGGCAGGGTGGTCGACTTCCCGGATCATTCTCTGCGGCAAACATCTCGCCGTCTTCGCGCACGAGGAGTCCGAAAGGATTCCAGAAGCCGCGGGCGATCCGCCTCATCCCCGCGCCGTCGGCAGAACAGCGGAAGATGCCCCCCTCCCCCCGACCACTGACCTGCGAACCGTCCCGGGCCGTGAGGGTCCAGTCCTTCGCGTAATTCTCCCCCAGAGAAAATACCAGATCACCAGCGGGGTGCCAGGCCATCCCGCTGAGCCCGTTGTGCGGGTAATCCGCCTCAGTGTCCAGGTCCGCCAGGGTCTCCTCAGTATCGCCGACCCCGTCTCCGTCGGAGTCCCTGATCCGCAGAATTCGATCGCGCTCCGCCAGGTAAACCCAGCCGCCGGGACCCAGTTTCAGTTGCATTGTGGCGTCAGTCCCGCTGTAGAAAACGGAACGGCTCCGGCCGTCGGCCGAAAACACCAGCACCTCGTCATGTTCCGGGCCGACATAGTCGTCCGGACGGAAATGGGTATGGCAGGCGACCAGCCAGATGCGCCCCTGATCGTCGACGTCAATCCCCGTCGGTGTCACCAGCTGCGGATGCTCCGCCAGCAGAGTCAGCCTGACACCGGGTTCGAGGGTTTCGATCCTCGGGTCCAGGTCGGCCGGAACGTCCGGGGTCGGATTCGACTTCTTCTGAGCCCCCTCGCTCGGTGCGGTCAGGCTGAGAAACACGAGGCAGAAGACGGTCGGAATTGATCTGGATCTGATCATAAGTGGTTTGACCCTGATAACGTGGGGCGTTCCGACAACTGTGACTCAGTGTTCAGAAACGGTCAGCCGAAGGCAGAACTTCTTTCCGGTGGCTGATGGTATCGATGATCTCATTCGGCAGCCACTCCGCAGCGTTTCCCGATGACCGGGAAATTCATCCCGTTTCGGATGTCCGAGCCCGTGACTGACGATGGAATCGGCGGAAGCAGCGGGCCGAAAACCATCCAGTGACATCGTCCCCATTCAGGGAACTCCAGCGGCCGGAGCCGTATTCCGGCACAATCACACATCGGGTTACGTTCCGGATGCCGGGCGCACTGTTTCTCGTCGAGACCCGGCCTGACACACCCGAACGCCCGAACTGGCGCGGGATGACAGAACGGGACTTCTATATGCAGAACGGTTAGATCAATCTCGGGCCGTGCCCATGGAACCAGTCATGTCCACTGCTGGTCATGCCAGCCCAACTTCCCCAACTGGGAAGAAAATTGCCGGCGGCGAAAATTTTTCCCAGTCTTTTCGGCGTGCTGTTTTCGTAAGTCGTTTGGCGTCGGTTTGAAACATGATGTAGTGACGACCAGAC
>SYLK01000067.1 GCA_005809115.1 Planctomyces sp.
ACGCGCTCCGACTGCGGTGCAACCATCAGCGAAATCTCGGTCTCGGCACACACAAAGCTCCCGGCGCCTCCTGACGACAGGCACAGGGCAGCAATCACCCGACAGACAGATGCCAAGCGCTTGTTCATGTTTCCCTCCACTGGATGATTTCGCGGGACTAATGGACCACCGCTGGACTCGGTGCTGATACGGCGCCAGCACCGGCCAGCTCTCGCGCCACGGCGCAGATCCCGCTGACATCCAGTCCCAGATCCCTCAGCAGTTCGTCACGGTCTCCGTGTTCGACGTACGCATCCGGTATTCCCAGCACGCGAAACCGGTTCGTGCTGATCCGCTGACGGCTGGCAGCTTCCAGCACGGCACTGCCAAATCCGCCGGCGATCGCGTTCTCCTCGATCGTGATAACGAATCCGGCCGCTGCCGCTCGGGCAATCACGCCTTCGTCCACAGGTTTAATGAATCGCGCATTGATGACGCCGACGTCCAGACCATCTTCCCGGAGTTCGACAGCGGCCTCGACGGCCCGCTGGACCAGAGTCCCGCAGGCCAGAATATTCCCGTCCCGGCCCCACGACAGGATCTCGGCGCGTCCCAGCTCGACGGGCTCCGGAGTTCGTGCGATCCTCTCCACGGCTGCCTTCGGATATCGCACGGCGACCGGCGCTCCACAGCCCAGCGCAAACTCGAGCATCGGTCGCACATCCAGCTCATCGCCAGGCGCCATGACAACCATGTGCGGGAAAATCCTCATGTAGGACAGATCAAACACACCGTGGTGGGTCGGACCATCCGGACCACACAGGCCAGCACGATCAAGGGCGAACACGACGGGCAGATTCTGCAGTGACACCTCCTGGAAAATCTGGTCGAAGCTGCGCTGCAGAAACGTGCTGTAGATGTCCACTATCGGTTTCATGCCGGATCGGGCCATGCCGCCAGCAAACGCCACGGCGTGACTTTCGCAGATCCCCGTGTCGAAGAAACGATCGGGACACTCGTCGCGAATCCGTTCCAGCTTGTTCCCGGCACACATGGCGGCCGTCAGGACACACACGCGGGAATCCTCATGCATGGCGTCGAAAATGGCTTCAGCCATGATCTCGGTGTACGAAATCTGAGACGATTTCTTCACCGGCACAATTTCATTATCCCCGTCCCGCCGGAACGGCGACGGTGTATGAAACTTGACAGGATCCCTGCACGCCGGCTCGAATCCGTGTCCCTTTTCAGTAAAGACATGCAGCAGCACAGGTCCCCTGACGTCGCGGACCAGCTCAAGGTACTGCCGCAGCGACCGCATGTCGTGCCCGTCGACCGGGCCGATGTAGCGGAAACCCATTTCCTCGAACAGCATCCCGCCATGCAGAAACGATTTCACGGCATCCTTGAAGCCGCTGAGCATCTTCTCTGTCGACTCGCCCACCAGCGGCACCTTGTTCAGCAGCCACGACACGTCCCGCTTCAGACCATTGTAAAAGGGAGCGACCCGAGCCTTGTCCAGATAACTGGCGACTCCTCCGACCCGGGGACAGATGCCCATCTTGTTGTCGTTGAGGATCACCAGCAGATCCTTCTTCAGGCCGGCAGCATTATTCATCGCTTCGAAGACGATGCCGGAGGGCAGGGCACCGTCACCGATGACCGCCACGGCACGTCGGCCATCGGCGTGCAGCAGATCGTCAGCCACCTTCAGCCCCAGAACCGTGGAGACACTGGAACCCGCATGCCCGGTCACAAACAGATCGTATTCGCTCTCGGCCGGGTTGGGGTACCCCATCAGACCGCCCCGGTGGCGAATCGTGCTGAACTGTGAAAACCGGCCCGTGATCAGTTTGTGCGGATAGATCTGGTGGCCTGTGTCCCAGATCAGCCGATCCACGGAAAAATCAAACACCTGATGCAGCGCGAGGCACAGCTCAACGACGCCAAGATTGCTCGCGAAATGCGCCGCGCGATCCGTCACGATCGTCAGCAGCGCTTCCCGAATTTCCGCGGCCAGCTGCTGCAATGCGGACTCGCTCAGCCCCCGCAGGTCCCTGGGCGACCTGATCTCACTCAGGATCTCAAATGACATCTAATGGTCTCTTTCCACAATAAAACTGGCCAGATCTCTGAGCCATCCGCCTTTCTCGCCATAGACCTCCAGCAACCGGCAGGCGTTCTGCACCAGCTGCTCGGCATACCGGCGGCTTTCGTCAATCCCCAGCACTGCCGGATAGGTCAGCTTGCCCAGACTGGCATCGCGTCCGGTCTCCTTCCCGAGCTGCTGGTTGTTCCCGGTCACGTCCAGCAGGTCGTCTGCAATCTGAAACGCCAGCCCAATGTCGTGACCATACTGACGCAGCAGGCGCCGGGCTGGCACATCAGCGCCCGCACTGACCGCGCCCAGCTCCAGGGAAGCGCAAATCAGGGCTCCGGTCTTCATTGTATGGATCCGGGACAAATGGTCTACGCGAATCGCATTCTCTGAGTTGGAACCGATTGGTGGGGATTTCGCAGAATCCGACGGCCGACTACCTTGGTAATCCGCAGAATTTGCCGTCCGCAAACCGGCATTTTTTGCCGGAATACGGTGTTCCTCAGATACGAGCGGACCGCGTTCCGCCTCCAGATCGAGCACCTGCCCCCCCACCATCCCGCAACCACCAGCCCCGACAGCCAGCACCCGCAGTTGCTCGGCACGCCGGTCTCCGTCAAGGCCTGACCCGGCAATCGTCTCAAACGCCATCGTCAGCAGACAGTCGCCAGCCAGGATCGCCAGAGCCTCGCCAAACACTTTGTGACTGGTGGGCCGCCCACGGCGGAAGTCATCGTTGTCCATGGACGGCAGGTCATCGTGAATCAGCGAATAGGTGTGAACCATTTCGATGCTGCAGGCCGCCGGCATCGCATCGCCCGGTTTGCCACCACACAGTTCCGCAGCCAGCAGGACCAGCATCGGCCGCAGCCGCTTGCCTCCTGCCATCAGACTGTATTCCACGGCCGTTTTCAGGCCTGGCGGCCAGTCAGTCGCGTCCAGCAGCGATGCCAGCGCAGATTCCACGGTGGCCTTCAGGCGGGCTCCATGCTGCTGAAATGTCTGCCGTGACATGAACCGAACCCGAAGTGAGAACCAGCCGAAAGATCAGGTTGCACGAATCGCAGAAACAGGAAAATTCCGCCCCCCCTCCCGACGAGACGCCCGTGTCGCTTTCGTAAACCCGGCAAATCCTGACAGGTGTTGGTGCTCATTGCCAGTCAACCAGGCTGGCCGGGACGGCAATCACGCCAGGGTCGGCCGGACTTCTCGAGGACGTTCTCACCCGGCTGAGCGCCCGGCGCTCGACGCCGGCTGGTCCGCACGAATGACAAGCGCCAGCGCCATGCGGCAGGCAGTCAGAAACTCCGGCACGTTGAGTCGCTCGTCGACCGTATGCACCTGATGCTGGCCGCAACCCAGCGTGACCGTCGGAAATCCGTGTGCCGTCAGCCAGTTGGCATCCAGTCCGCCGTCACTGATCCGCAGCGTGCTCGGAAGCTCAAGGACTTCCGCCGCACGCGCTGCAGCCACAACACAGGGAGTATCCGGATCGATCTGAAAGGCCTCGTACCGCTGATCTTCCACGAACTGCAATGTGCCGCGGCGGCCGTCATCCGATTTGAGCTGCCGGACGGCCCGCTCGAAGGCCCGGCGAAACTCCGCCACAATCCGCGCACGAAACGCCGGTTCGTGGCTCCGGGCTTCAGCCTGAATCACTACCTGAGGCATGACGACGTTGGTGGCGTCCCCACCCCGAATAACGCCGAGATTGCTTGTGCCTCGCCGGCGACCTTTGATCACGCGGCCGTGCCAGCCCTGCTGCTGCAGTTCCGCTGTCGCCAGCGAAGCCGCAACCAGTGCACTGACACCCGCCTCCGGATGGACTCCCGCGTGGCTGGCAATCCCGTCGATCGTGATCAGCAGATTGCTGGCGCCCACCGCTCCCACCACCAGGTCTGTCGGAGCACGCCCATCCCAGTTGAAACACAGCGCGGGATCGCCCAGCTGCGAAGTCTTCAGAAACCGAACTCCCCGCAGCCCGGTTTCTTCCTGGATGGCAAACAGCAGCGTCAGAGGAGGATAGTCCAGCCCCTGCGACAGGGCCTCCAGCACGGCTGTCAGCACGACGGCACATCCGGCTCGGTCATCCGCTCCCAGAGCGGTCGTCGGCGACGCCGCTCGCACCCAGTCCCCCTCAAGCACCGGGCAGCAGCCCACCGCCAGCGGCACCGTGTCCATGTGAGCCATCAGCAGACGTCGCGGCCCCCGTCGTGTCCCGCGCAGCCGCACGATCAGATTCCCGGTCTCGCCACCTGCCGGACTCCGCTCATGTGCCGTGTCAACGGAAAAGGCCGACGAGGGAACTCCGGCTGACAGCAATGCCGACTCCAGGTACCGCGACACCTGCAATTCGCGGCCACTGCCACCGGGAATGGCCATCAGCTCCATGACGCGGTTCAGAGCGGACTGTTCGTCGAACGACAGCATGACGTTATTTCCTGTCCGGACAGAATTCCTGACGCAGGCGACTCCTGAAAGCTTCCGCGCCACCAGGAGGCAGAGCCCGGGATTCTCCACAACGGCCGGTCAGTCCGCAATGCGAATCGACCGAGGAAGTGTTCTCCGGAATCCGTCGGACGAACAGATTCGCGACGAGTCAAATCCGGACAGGGCCAATTCGTTGCGAGAAGTTCGTGTCAGGACCGGCCAAAAAATCAGTTGCACAAATTTTCTGGTCAGGGAAGCGCAGCGCCCCCTGACCGGAATCACGCGGGTGGCGCAGGACGGTTCCGGATTCGTCGATTCCCCATTATGATCCCAGTGCCCCACAGGACGTGGCGATGCGGGAAGATGGCGTGCTGCGGCCGAGTTTTTTGGTATCCGAGATATGCGGAGCGATTTCCGGATCGACTTTTTCGGAGGCATACGCGGGACGACACAGCCGGAGAGACTCGTGTTCTCCGGACACGGGGCCGCCGCCGCTTCGATGTCTCCTGTTTCGGCCGGGCAACTGATGTCTGTTTCAGATGCTGGAGAAGTCATGCCGCTGAAGAGCACGTGGTTCGAACCCGGACTCCGCAGCGGACGGCTGGTGCATCACCTGGATGGAGCCGATCTGAGAGGCGTCTGTCATGTCTGTTAACCAGGAATTTGATGCCCTGTGTGAGAAGTTTCGGGCCTCCTGGAGCACGGAGAAACCGACACCGATTTCCGAGTACCTTGTGGGCATCCCGGCTGTCCGACAGGCTGAGCTGCTGAGGCGGCTGATTCCGCTGGACGTTCAGCTGCGACTGGCCCGTCGGTTACCTGCAGAGCCCGCCGACTATCAGTCGCTCGGTTCCCAGGCGGGCGAGATTGCGCGTGAGGTGATTCAGGCCGAACTGGCGAAACTCAGTGGTCACGATCGGGACGCGGTCGGACTGGCGTCACCGCGGGACGCGACGGACAGCGCTTCCGGCGGCGCAGCCGACTTCGGAGTATCCACGCAGCTGCAGGAATCGCAGCAGGTAGAAACCGATTCGATTTCCAGACCGGGTGAACCGGATGACGGGTTGACGCGAATCGGCAGATATGAGATCCGGGAACTGCTCGGCCAGGGAACCTTTGGCGCGGTTTACTCAGCATTCGACACGGAGCTTCTGAGGCCGGTTGCGATTAAGATTCCGCGTCGTGAATCGCTGGGCGGCAGGGGAGCGATCGACGAGTTTCTCGCCGAAGCACGGATGGTGGCGCGACTTGATCATCCCGGGATCGTACCAATCCTCGACGTCGGTCTCCTGGACAATGGTCGCGTGTATGTCGTTGCCAGGCTGATCGAAGGCGACAGTCTGCGTGCGCGCCTGGATGCGCGCAACCTGCCTCAGGATGCGGCGATCGCAATTCTGGCGAAGGTTGCCGAAGCGTTGCACTACGCCCACAAACAGGGTCTCGTCCATCGGGACGTAAAACCCGGAAACATCCTTGTCGGCCGTGACCTCGAACCGTACCTGATCGACTTTGGACTGGCGATCCCTGAACGGCTGCAACAGCAGGCGGCCGGAGAGATCTGCGGTTCCCCGGCGTATATGTCACCGGAACAGGTGGCAGGTCAGTCGGATTTGCTGGATGGTCGTTCGGATATCTGGAGTCTGGGGATCATTTTCTACGAGGTACTCACTGGGCGACGCCCTTTTTCCTCAACCGACAGAGATCACCTGTTTCGAGAGATACGATTTCGCGAACCGAAACCACCCCGGCAGATCAATGATGTGATTCCTGAGATCGCCGAACAGGTTTGTCTGAGGGCTCTGGCGAAACCCATTGCCGCCCGTTACACCACGGCCCTCGACTTTGCCGTCGCGCTGCGATCCTGCGCATCGCCCGGCAGGGATTTCACTGGTGCCGTCCCGAACCGTCCACCGCCCCGACGCGTCTCGGGGAGATTCGCTCCGCCGGAGCAGCCGCCACATTACCTGCCCGGGCAGGAGCAGCTGGACGACATCGTCGCGCAGATCACCACCCGGGCGTCTGCCGTGCCACTGGGCGTCGAGGGCCGCGGTGGACTCGGAAAGACAGTGCTGGCGGCTGCGGTGGCCCGAGATCCGCGTGTGGTTGCGCACTTCACCGACGGCGTGTTCTGGGTGACTGTCGGACAGGAGCCGAACACTCTTTCGATCCTGGAACATCTGCTGCGCGAGATGGGATGTGATCGCCCCACTGGTGACGATGCAACCGAGGCACGAAACGATCTCATCGGCGCAGTCGGCGACAAGGCCTGCCTGTTCATCCTCGACGACATCTGGGATTCGCACCATGCGAAGCTGCTGCTGATTCTTACCCCCCGTTCATCGATTCTGGCAACCACGCGCGACGCCAAACTGTTGACCCAGCTGGGATTCCGAAGGTTCTCGCTGCATGCGTTATCATACCAGTCAGCAGTGACGCTGTTGTCCGAATGGGCCGGAGAATCTCCGGAACAGCTGGAGCACTCGGGTTCTGTCCC
Organism: Planctomyces sp.; assembly: GCA_005809115.1. Classification (GTDB taxonomy): domain Bacteria; phylum Planctomycetota; class Planctomycetia; order Planctomycetales; family Planctomycetaceae; genus F1-80-MAGs062. The sequence goes on from SYLK01000067.1 coordinate 7,002, forward strand.
GGAGATCCTGGACCAGACCGGACGGCTGCCACTGGCACTGGCGGTCTGTGGCGGAATGCGCCGCGATGGTCATACCTGGCAGGATATCGCGGAAGCCCTCCGCGAAACGGATCTGGAGTTTCTGAGTACCGACGCATTTTACGCTCACCAGTCCGTGATGCGGAGTCTGGCAGTTGGCACGGATTTTCTGCGGTTGCGGGAACCGGAAATCGCCCGAGCATATTTTGCGCTGGCCGTGTTTCCGGCAGACACCTGGATTCCCTGTCATGCCGTTGAGGTCCTGTGGCAGTCAACACACAGAGCCACACCACGACAGTGCCGCAAGATGCTGATCGATCTGCAGCAGAAAAACCTGTTGAATCTCGACGCAGCGACCGGGTTCGGCAGAGTCATGCTCCACGATCTTCAGCACGATTATCTGCAGATCGTCGCGCTGCGAGAATCTCGGCTTGCGGAATATCATCAAAGCCTTCTCATTGGCTACTGGCAAACAGCAGCTGGTTCCTGGGGAAATGTGGCTGACGACGGCTATTTTTACAGCCACGTCGAGAATCATCTGATCACAGCGGAGCGGAAGACCGAGGCTGCGGCTCTGCTCCGTGATTCAGGCTGGCTGGAACGGAAGCTGGAGGTCGTCGGAGTCTATGAACTCGTCAGTGCGTTCCGCGGCTGGAAGGACGATGCGGATCTGGAACTGCTTTCACGGGCAATTCGCCTCTCGATCCACGCGGTGACGCGCGACAGCCAC
>SYLK01000068.1 GCA_005809115.1 Planctomyces sp.
GCGGAGTCCAGCGGCAGACGACGCGTCTGTCCATCCCCACCCTCAGGCCGTCGTCGTGGTTCCGGCCGGCTCCGAGTGGAAGCTGACAGCCAGCCGAGTGCGTCTGACCGACGTCGGTGTGGTGCCTGGGGAAGGGGCTGCGTCTCCGGAGCCCGGGACAGCAGCCCCGGACGTGAAGCCACCTTACGGGAGTCGGTCCGATCGCGCACTGGTGCGGATCACGTCTGCCGCACTGGGAATTGAGCACTGCGTTTTTGGCGAGCGGGCCGCGGGTGACCCGCCTTCAGCGGCTGGCCGAATTCGCTCGTACTGTCTTGCGTATCACCAGCCTGCTCACGCGCCCGGTCTCGTGTCGATCCGAAATTCGATCATGGCCGGATGTCGCTGTGGAATCCGCCTGGACGCACCGCCCACCCGCTGTCAGCTGACCAACGTACTGTTCACCAATCCGGATGCCGCTCTGCGACTGACTGGCGACCAGGCCGAATCCTGTGTCTGGCACCTGGTGCTGGAACGTGTGACGCAGCGCTGGGGCCAGAGTGTGTGTGATCTGGTCGTGAAGAACCCTCGCGCGTCGACGGTCGTCTTGCGGATGGTCTGCGGCGAATCGGTACTGGCCCCTCGCCAGGCGATAGTTCGGGCAGTCGTTCCGCCGGGCTGGAGTCCGGCGAAACTAGGCTGCGAATTTCTGCTGCCGGAGACCGGGAATCCGGCGGTCGTTCCACCGGGGCTGCATCCGTTTATCTGTTACGACGCGGATCTGCGCAGTTTCGTGGCGCTGCCGGAGCAGCAGGTTGTGTGCGACAGTCTGCTGATCGCGGATCTGCGTTTTCGCGGCAACGCTCCCCGGGAAGCACCTGACGCGAGTAATTCCGCGTTAGCCCCTTCAGCCCTCAATGTCCCGGCGACGGAATCAGAACTCGTGGACTTCGAAGGTCCCAGGCTGACTGCGGAAATGCCCGGAATCAACGCGGCATTACTTCCGTGAGTGACAACGCCGAGCCGCCGCCGCCTCTGCTGATGGTCAGGCGGATCGCTGCCAGGCATCGGCTGCGTGACAGATTCGCTCCATGTCGACCTCGCTGAAGTCATCTGCGACGGGAATCGAAAGCAGATGTTCTGCGAGCCAGACAGCATCTGTGATATCCGTTTGATCCTGGTGTTGCAGCAGCAGTGGATGCACGGGCCAGTGAACTGAACAGAAAATCCGGCGTCCCGCCAGAAACTGACGCAGTGATTCACGTTGCTGCGAATCGGGCAGAATCACATTGTGCAGCAGCGGCACTTCTTCCTGACGGAAGTCGATGAGGGGCTGCCCGACCGGAAAGTGCCTCGCAAGGTACTGCTGATTCCGACGCCGCTGGCTGGCGGCGGCCGCCACGTCATGTTCCCGCATGGCGGCCAGGGACTGGCTGGACATGTCAGAAACGTTCCAGCAGCGGTCGGTCATGTTCTCCGCCTCACGCAGATCGCGCCAGTCACGGGCCTCAAGCCGCAGCCATTGACTGCTGCCGCGGTCGGGTTCGTACTGCGGATTAAAACTGCCATGCAGGAATCCACCGTCCGCAATTCGGCAGGTCTTGCGGAGACTGCCAAACGCAAAACCCTCCGTCGCGACCGGCGGCAAGATCAGTACGTGCGAGAAATCATCGATCAGGATGCAGCCCTCAGGCAGGCACAGCGGTGCCGCAGCACGGCCGAAATAGTGAATCCTGACAATGGTGTCTCCGGGCTGGGCGTCGGTGGGAGACGTACAGCCAAGTTGCCGATTGACCGAATAGAACCGCAGATTCACGTAGGGAAAGCGATTCTGCAGCGTGGACACCAGCGACCAGCAGACGTATGTCGGCAGCCAGACCCGCGTCGGCTGCAGGATGGCACTCAGCAACCAGCTGAATGCTGCTCGCCCTGAGCTGAAATACGTGATACCAGTTCTCCGCGGAGGCAGACGACTGGCGATCAAACCCGCCATCACCGGCTCCGCGGGCCGCGGTCGCAGCGCTGGCGGCTGACTGCGGTGGGCCGGGTCGTCCGCACTTTGCAGCGTCTGCACCAGTTCCACCGCCCGTGCACGGAGTTCGCCCTGCAGCAGTACGCGGAAGTCGCCCTCCAGTCTGGCCACCCGGCGATCGCCATCGCGGACATCGTAGCGATACAGGAATTCCGAGAAATAGCTGGTCCCGGGGTCTGCCGTCACCTGAAACCGGGGCTCCAGCTGCTGTTTCAGCCAGCAATAGACTTCGTTATCTTCCTCTGCAACCGGATTCACACCTGATTCCTCTGGGCTCAAGTCTGGGCTCAAGTCCGATCCGCCGCTCGCACACCTCGGGAATCTGCCGGTATCAGGCGGACGTCAGCGCGTATTGACCGACGAGTTCGCGGACCCGTGTGGGTGAGTTCCACATCATCAGGTCGATGATGGACAGCCCGGGAATAAACGCCTGTGGTCCCTGCTGATATTCTGCGAGGACCGGATCGAGAAACCGCAGCCTGATGCCGGCATCCCGGAACTGCTGCGGATCGAACAGACCTCTGCCGCCGGGCGGGTTGATGTAGGTGTCCGCGCCCACGGCCCGTGCTGCCTCAAACGCCCATTGTCCCGGTGCCGTGATCTCCGGCAGATCCAGCGTCATGGCCGAGAAACGCTCGCACCGAAACGGCAGTTCCAGATAGTCACATACCTGCCGCAGCAGATGGACCAGCGTTTCCGTCAGATCCTGCGGGGTCCCGGGGGGACCCGGATCCTCGACCAGACAGCAGTTGAGCCAGTCACTGACCTGGCGGAAAAACGGTGCGCGACGTGACTGATAGGCATCCAGATTTCTCTGGAGTGTGGCCATCCAGGGGTCGCGAGGATCAACCCGCATGTCACAGATTCTGGTGGTCGCCGGTGCCGAGACGACCGGAACTCTGATGTACTTCCACCCGGCAGCACCATTCGAAATGACTCGGTTTCGGTTGACCCAGCCACGCCGAATATACTGTGCCGTGTCGAAGACGATCCAGCGGTCCGTGGCCAGAATCAGCGCGAAGTATCCGGCATAGGGGAAGAAATAAGGCTGCATCATGCCGAGCCGCATACGTCGGTTCCTGTTACGGACGAGTTCGGCCTTCAATTTCGGGGAAAATCGACCTCGGCGACGCGAACCAGCGGCTGCTGGCACTACAATCCGGCAGTCCGCGAATCGGGGATCCTGACGAGAAAGTGGCGACACCGCTGGTCAGATCCGCCGTCCGGCAGGCCCCGGGATTTCGCCCCGGACCGGTCGGTGCGGGCAATCTTCCGTTCGCAACTATCCTTCCGGCAGCGGGATTGTAACCGGGATCATGGCTTCTTCCTATCACACAACACACCGAGTCGAATTCTGCGAAACCGACATGGCCGGAATCGTGCATTTTTCCAACTTCAACAAATGGATGGAGCAGACGGAACATGCATTCTTTCGTTCGCTGGACCTGAAAATCATCAGTCACCGGCCGGATGGCACGACCCTGGGCTGGCCCCGTGTTTCAGCGCAATGCCGGTTCGACTCGCCCGCGAAATACGAAGATGTTCTGGATATCCGTCTCACGGTTCAGCGCATCGGTGTCAAGTCTCTGACGTACGACTTCGTCTTCTCACTGGGAGAGCGAATTGTCGCCAGGGGATCTCTGAAGACCGTCTGCTGCATCATCCGCGCGGGGCATTCGCTGGAGTCGATCGAAATTCCTGAGGATTACACGGCGAGGATCGAAGAGTACACTCCGCCTCGTTAGACTCCGCGGCGTCCGGCCGTCACTGTCTGCTCCTGCCGCCTGGAACTGTTACTGCCGCCTGGAATTCCGTGGAAATGTCAACCGTCCTGGAACTGCACAACGTTGTCCGCATTTTCGAGAGCGGCGGAGATCGCGTTACGATCCTGAAAAATGTCAGCCTGAATGTGGCCGCCGGAACCGCGATCGCCATCCGCGGCCCATCGGGCTGCGGCAAGACGACCC
>SYLK01000069.1 GCA_005809115.1 Planctomyces sp.
CAAAAGGCGAACGGCTCCGCTGGATGGTCGAGAAACTGACCGAAATCGGAGTCGCAGAACTTGTTCTGCTGCAGACGTCGCGCAGCATCGTCCATCCGGGCGAAACCCGACTCGACAAGCTGCAGGCGACCGTCATCAGCGCATGCAAACAGTCGGGCCGAAATCATCTGATGCTGCTCCGACCCGTCACGCCACTCGCCGAACTCCTTCGCCAGCACACTCCACCACAACCCACTGCGGACCCTCCCGCGCCGCGGCATGCGCCACCAACTGGTCGTCTGGTCCTTGCGCATCCCGGAATCCCGGGCACTCCTTTGGCCAAAACCCGGCCCGGCATCCGGAGTCCCACCTCAGGCACAGCCGATCTGCTGCTGATCGGTCCGGAAGGCGGGTTCTCTCCTGCCGAGGTGGACGAAATCTGCCAGTCCGGTGCTGAAACCGTACGCTGGTCAAATTCCATCCTCCGGATTGAAACCGCCGCTCTGGTGTTAGCCACGCTGCTGATCAGCGACGTTCCCCTGAGCGGGCCGCAGGAAATGCTTGACACTGCTGCCCTGCCAGCTTAAATCCCCGATTCTGCGCCAACTTCACCTTTAAAGCTGACGACAAAGCCACTACATGAAAACTTCCGCGATTCGGAATCTGCGTCGCAAACTGGCGGTCGACAGTCCGGTGTTTGGGATGTGGATCACACTGGAATCCCCCAGCATCACTGAAATGGCCGTGGCGCTCGGTCTGGACTGGGTCGTGATCGATGCGGAGCACGGACACCTGGACTGGAATGAAATCGTCGATCATCTGCGAGCCACGGTGCGGAGCGACACAGTGGCACTCGTGCGCATCGCGGAGCTGAACGGGGGACTGATCAAGCGCGCACTTGATCTGGGTGCGGACGGCGTGGTGGTTCCGTGGATAGAATCGGCCGAGCAGCTGCGGATGGCGGTTGAGTATTCCCGATACCCGGTGGACGGCCTGCGCGGGATCGGCGCGGAACGTGCAACCTGCTGGGGACAGTGTTTCGTCGAGCACACTGCGGAAGCGAATGAGCATGTGCTGGTGGTGCCTATCATGGAATCGATTCGGGCGGTGCGACAGATCCCGCTGCTGAGTCAGGTCGAGGGTGTGGAGTTGTTTTTCTTTGGTCCGGCCGATTTTTCGTCAACGGCCGGATTTCGCGGGCAGTGGGAGGGTCCCGGGGTAGCCGAGCAGATTCTGCAGATGAAGGACGCACTGCGTCGTGCCGGCCGAAATTGTGGAGTGCTGGCGACGAGCCACGAGAACCTGATTGAGCGACAGCAGCAGGGATTTCGGATGATCGGGCTGGGCGCTGACGCCGGACTTCTGCTGCGTGCGATGCGCGCAAGTCTGGCAGCAGTGGGGCGTGATCGTCCGATGCAGGCATCCTTCGAGGTGATGCCGTTGTCGCGACCGGCCCCTCTGACGGCTCCCACGGAGCATATGCGGCCGGACCGGCCGGAAGTCATGAACGCCGTCGGGACCGGGCCGAAAGCCGAGATTGCACCGGGAATTGTGTTTGAGTGTCTGGTGGGGAGTCACAATCAGTCCAGAAATCTGACGACGGGCCTTGTGACTCTCAGCCCCGGTTCCACTCTGCCGTATCACTCGCATACGTTTTCGGAAGCGGTTACTCTGCTGAGCGGAACGGCCATTATGGAAGTCGAGGGGCGGAGTTACGTTCTGAAGAAGCTGGACAACATTGTGATTCCTCCGGGGGTTGCGCACACTTCCCGCAATACCTCATCGGAACCGGCGGTGCTGCATATTGCCATGGCGACGGACACACCGAGTCGCACGCTGGTGACGCGGTTCTTTTCGCGGCGCGCGATGCCCGAGGATTCTCAGGGATTCCCCGGCGGAGAACGTGTCAATCGTTTCGCCACGGCACCCCGTGGTGCGGCAGGGCCGAATACGGAATTCATCGATTTCTTCAACGCCGACCTGATGCCCGGGCTGGAGATGAGCGGCGGCTACGGGTTCTTTTATCCCACCGGCCGACTGCCGGCGCATGTGCATGATTTCGATGAGAGCATCTGCATCATTTCCGGGCATGCCACGTGTGTCGTCGAGGGACGGCGGTATACCATGAGCGACGGAGCCACGGCACTGCAGCCGCGGGGCCGGATTCATTATTTCATCAACGAGACGCAGGGACCGATGGAAATGATCTGGGTCTATGCGGGACCGAGACCGGAACGAATTGTCGTCGACGAACGCTGTGCAACCGTGGAAGGAAATCCCTGGCGATGAGTGGCTCAAAGGTCTTTCGGGTCGGACTGACGGCGGATTTCCATGATGCCGAAGGCCGCCCGAAATATGCGGACATCGGTCTCGATCTGCTGGAATCGGCCCCCGGCATAGAGGTCTCACGCTTTGACGTGCATCACCCGGAGATCGGATCCGCACAGTTCGCCGGGATGAACGGTGTGATCGTGCTGACACCGCGCGTCACCGCGCGCAGTCTGGCCTCCTGTCCGGACCTGCTGGCGCTGGGTCGCTTCGGAGTCGGTTTTGACAGTGTCGACGTCGCAGCCTGCACTGCCGCCGACGTCCTGCTGTATATCACGGCGGGAGCGGTGGACCACTCGGTGGCTGAGGCCACGGTCGGATGGATGCTTGCCCTGTCGCATCATATCCGCGTCAAGGACCGCCTCGTGCGGACCGGCCAGTGGGACGAGCGGAGTCACTACATGGGCAGCGAGCTGCGGAATCGCACGCTCGGAATCGTCGGCTTCGGCGGGATTGGTCGGGCCGTGCTGAAAATGATTTCCGGGTTCGGGATGAATCCGCCCCTGGTGTTCGACCCGTTCGTAAAGCCCGAGGTTGTGGCGGAGTGTGGCGGTCAGTCAGTCCCGCTGGACGAACTGCTGAAATCCTCGGATTTTGTGTCGCTCCACTGTCCGCTGAACGAACACACGCGGAACCTGATTGCTGCCCGCGAGCTGGAGCTGATGAAGCCAACGGCCTTCCTGATCAACACGGCCCGGGGTGGAATCATTGACGAACGCGCCTTGTATGAGGCCCTGTCAGGCAGACGGATTGCCGGTGCGGCGCTCGACTGTTTCGTCGCTGAACCAGTTACCAGTCCCACGCCGCTGACACAGCTTGACAATGTCCTGCTGGCACCGCATTCGATTGCCTGGACCCACGAACTGTTCCGCGACATTGGTCGCGCCGCCTGCCAGGGGATGATTGATCTGAGTCAGGGACGCCGGCCGCGCGGCGTGGTCAATCCGGAGGTTTTTGATCGTCCCGGGTTTCAGGCCCGGTGGAAGCGATTGTGCAGCACTGTTCCATGACCTGAAGTTTTGATTTCTGCAGGGAGATGCCCATGTTGACGAGGACACTGCGAACTTGTTTCGGAATTACCGCGGCGCTGGCCATGGCGGCACTGCTCGCGCGGGAACCGGTGGCCGGCGAAGAACCCATCGTGCCCCCGGGAGCAAAACCCGAGAAACTCTTCCAGACCAATACACTCACGGAAGGTGTCTCGGCCGGACCGGACGGGATGGTATATTTCAGCGAGATCACCTTTTCACACATCGCCCGCGACGAGCACGGCGCGATCGAGGCCGGACATATCTGGCGTTACGATCCGGCTACCGGCAAGGCCACTGTCTTCCGGTCGCCCAGCGGGATGTCCAACGGCATCAAATTCGACGCCGCCGGCAATATGATCGTGGCTGAAGGCGCCGACTATGGTGGCCGCCGCGTGACACGTACCAATCTGAAGACCGGCAAGACACATATTCTGGCCGCATTGTATGAAGATCGACCGCTGAATTCGCCCAATGACATCACGATTGATGAACAGGGCCGCATCTATTTCAGCGACCCTCGTTATCTGGGCCATGAGCCCATTTATCAGGGTATCGAATCCGTCTACCGCATCGATCCCGATGGATCGCTCCATCGCATCATCACCGATGCCGGTAAACCCAACGGCGTATGCATTTCACCGGACCAGAAGACCATCTACGTCGTCAGCAATGCCAACGGCACGACGGCCATCGAGCGGCTCAACCGCGGAGATGCGAAGCAGCAGGACAAGTTCAGTACCCCGGTCCGCAAGGGACATATGGCCCTCATGGCCTATGACCTCGCTCCCGACGGATCGGCGAAATTCCGCAAGGTACTTGTGGACTATGCCCCGTACGACGGTCCGGACGGCCTGGTGTGTGACAAACAGGGGAATCTCTATGTGGCCACCCGGGCAGAAAATCGCCCCGGTATCACGGTGTACTCGCCCGAAGGAAAGGAACTGGCTTACATCGCCACCGAAGTCCCCACAAACGTCGGATTCGGGCGTGGCAAGGATGCCAGCCTGCTGTATATTACGGCCGGGACCAGTCTCTACCGCATTCGCCTGAATCGCGAAGGATATCAGCTGCCCGGGTCCAACTGACCGCACCGGACAGCCGCGACTCCAGCCACGGTCTCATGTCTTCTGCCATCGGGCGAAGGTGCAGCGCCGACCGGGATCCTTGACGCGACAGACGCAGAGGATCCCGTCTCGTTCGCCCGACTGCGTCCGTGGAGCGAAGGTGATTCATGGTC
>SYLK01000822.1 GCA_005809115.1 Planctomyces sp.
AACTCACCCAGCTGCCAAAACTGGGCCGCCCGGTCAGATTATTCCCGGTATGCAGCAGAATGACACCGGTGGAGTGCAGTGGCAGCTGCGCCTTCATCGACCGCACAACGGCCAGTTCATCCGCACAGGCGGCAATCTGTGGAAACAACTCGCTGATCCACATTCCGCATTCGCCATGCTGCGAGAATTTCCACGGGCTCCTGACCCATTTCCGCCCCGCATCACCGCTCCACGCTTCACCCGCATGCGCAGCGAGGGCTGGCTTCTGGTCGAATGTATCGACATGTGACACACCTCCGTCCATGAAAAGAAAAATCACGCTTCTGGCCTGCGGAGGAAAATGCGCGGGAACAGACGCTGCGCCGAACGCCCGCTGCTGAGACAGGCCGGCAAACGCCATCCATCCAAACCCCGTTGCTGCCCCCTGCAGCATCTCCCTGCGGTTCAGCGAATCAGAACGATGTCCTGCCGCGGCAGGAGCGCTGGCCGACAGTGCGGACGCGGATAACGCGACCCGCATGGAATGATCACCAGATGTCGGATGAGTTCTCATGGGATAAATATGAACTCCTGAAAGTTGAACAGCGCATGGGCAGCTTCACGCCACACAGACTGGCTGGCCATCAGACCTGCCGGGGAAACACCCTGTTCCGCGGCGAAACTGTCGATTGCCCCCACCAGTCGAACGCGTTCGGAATCTGACGCAGGCCTGCCTAATGCCGACTGATACATGCCACTCACGCGGTCCGACACGTCTGAGCAGCCATCAGCCACCAGCCGGCCCGCCCAGAATTCAGCCATTGCAAGGACAAACGGGTCGTTCAGCATGGCCAGACTCTGCGCTGGCGCATTCGAGACATCCCGGCGGCCCTGTGTCACCTTCGCATCCGGAAGATTGAAGGCCCGCAGAAAATGTGGGGCCTCCATCAGCTGAAACTTGATGTAGAGACTCCGCCGCCCGTCGCCATCCAGCGGACCAGTAAACAACCGTTTGTCAGGGTCTGCCTGTTCGCGATAAGGATGAATGCTGGGACCGTACAGGGTCGGATCAAGTCGTCCGCTGACCGCCAGCAGACTATCGCGAATCACTTCCGCCTCCGCCCGCCGCACCGGATAATACGACAGCAGGAGATTCTGCGGATCGCGTTCCCGCGCTGCCGTCGTGGGCGATCCGGACGATCGAAATGCCCGGCTGAGAACGAGTGCGCGGACCAGACGTTTCGTCGACCAGCCGTCTGCGACAAACCGCGAGGCGAGATGATCCAGCAGTTCGGGATGGTTCGGCATATCTCCCAGGTGGCCAAAATCGTCCGGAGTTCGGACCAGCCCCTGGCCGAAGACCCACTGCCAGAGGCGGTTGACCATCACGCGGGCTGTCAGGGGGTTGCTCGAATCCGCGATTCTTTCAGCGACCAGCAGGCGACCGCTGCCGACAGGCGAATCGTCAGGGGCCACCGGTGCAAGAGCCTCCAGATATCGCCGCTCCACAATGTCACCTGGCTTTCCCGGCTCGCCTCGCAGCAGCACTGGCTGAGGGAACCCCGGACCTTCATCTGCCATCCCTGGAATCATGGTTGGCACGGCAATCTCGACCTGTTCTGTTTCCCGGTACTGTCGGACCAGTTCGGCAAGTCGGGGACTGGCCTGCAGGTTGTCCGATATCAGTCCAGCTTTCCGCAGCCAGTCCAGCCAGTGGATGTCATCATCCGAGGCACGCTGTTCCGCGAACGCCTGAATCACGTCGGTCGCGATCCGGCGGTACCGCGCGGCGAAGTCCTCGGCCGTCTGCGGCAGGCCGCCGTCATACAGACGATTGAGGTGCGTCAGTTCGGCGAGAGGCGTTTCTGTGCCATCGTGGGCCACAACGCGGCGGACACCCCACCAGGTGCGTGGGTTCTTCATATGCTCCGCCCATGGTCCTCGCTGATTCTCGGTGTCCTTGCCCAGCGTACCGAGCGGATCGGGAAACTTGGGGTTGTCCCAGGCAGTCAACAGTTCGGCATAAGGATGGAGTGAGTCTGTATTTTCCTGAAAATTGATGGTCACCCAGGTCCAGTCGTCGTAGCGCAGCGACTGCTGGTGCGTGTAATTGAACTGACAGTTGTTGAAGACCAGGCGGGCAAGGCTGCTGTGGCCCCCGATGACCTCGAAGCTGATCCGGCCGGCCTTCCGGACGAGCGTGGGAGAACGCAGTGCGCCGTTGAGCTTATCGGAGATGGCGCAGGTGAATATGCCGGAGGGCAGAAACATCCTGATCGTGGCGTCTCCTTCCGCACTCACCACGAAGTCGCCCGGATCGGTTCTCTGCCGCAATCCCATGCCATCAGCAGACCAGCCGTCCGGCAGACCATCACGGAGATCGGCGACCAGAGAAAACCGGGTCTGGTTAAACTCACTCCGCCGTGCCAACTCCTGCGCGTGGGCTGCCGCCGACGACGTCCATCGGTCCGTCACCGGAACTGCCGAGGCACCCGCCTGAGCGGTCGAGGCCCCCGCGTGAACAGTCGCTGCCCAGGCATGGAGCGGACTTTCCGGATGCGAATGCGGTGGCTGGCCGGAATCAGCGTCCACCAGACGATTCAGAGCGGCGGCATCCAGCGTGCTCACAGCCTGGATCCAGCCGCGGCACAGTTCGGCGCGAATTTCCTTCTTCAGGTCGGTCAGCCGAGCCATCGCGTGTCGATTGGCTTCAGGGCCGTCGAGCGTGTGCTGAACCGGCCGGGAGCTGCGGAGGATTCCCAGCAGGGCATGGTAATCCCGGGTGGAAACCGCGTCGAGTTTGTGATCGTGGCATCTGGCACAGGCGACGGTGGTCGACTGAAACGCCTTTGTGAGGGTATCGAGCTGGTTGTCAATAATATCGTAACCGATAATGCTGAAATCCACGCAGCTGTCGTGGCTGACTTCGCCGAAGCGATAGAACGCTGTACCGATGACCGATTCATTGAACTTCTGCTGCGGGTGCCATCGAGGACTGGGCAGCAGGTCACCGGCAATGTGCTCGCGGACGAATTGATCGTACGGCAGGTCCTGACTGAACGCTCGGATCACATAGTCGCGGTAGCGCCACGCGAAAGGTACATCGTAATTCCATTCATTCCCGTGGGTTTCACCATATCGAACGACGTCCAGCCAGTGCCGAGTAAGTCGTTCCGCGTACTGGGGCGACTCGAGCAGACGATCGATCAGGGCAACATAGGCTGCTTCGGGATCGGATCTCGCAGCGGCGCTGAATTCGGCAGCGTCGTCGCCAGCCGTTGGCAGACCGGTCAGCACGAGCGCCGCGCGGCGCAACAGTGTTTCGGGAGGCGCCGGAGGCGAGGGCACGATGCCCTCGGATGCCATC
>SYLK01000070.1 GCA_005809115.1 Planctomyces sp.
CGATCACCAGCAAATCCTCCTCGAAAAACTCCGACTCAAACTGCCCGCCAAAATAATCCAACGCAAAATGTAGTGTAAACTTTTGGGCTCAAACCGCAGAAAATACAGTGTTTCTGAAACGAGTTGGGGAAGTTGGGCCAGTCCCCGTCCTCACCACCCTGAACATCTCGCTTCCGCCAGACATGCATGATGACACCGGAATCGAGCACGATCCAATCCTGGCCCGGATCGAATTGTTTCTGGTTAAAGACGAGCTGTACGCCGATGGCGCTGCAGATTAACCACCTGCGGCTGGTTCCTTCATCCGACCTGTCGCTGTCCATTTCCTGATCATGGAGACTCGGACTTCTGTGCTTCCGGGGAAGTCGGCGTAGCGGAATCCAGGCTGTTCTGCCAGAATGGTGCCGCGGGCGTTCGGTCAGGAGACCGCAGAACCAGCAGCTGAAATACGCGGTGGTCCTGGGATGAATTCGTCATTGAATCCGGGGATCATGGAAGATGGAACCCTTTGCCGTGCAGAAGCCGCGGAAATTGCGTGGGCCGTGGCTGGTGGTGGGCTTGACGGCCGCAGCCTTCGCCGTCTGGCAGTTCGACCTGCTTCCTCGGGTACGTTCCGGAGCCACGGGTTCCGTCCGTGAATCGGGCGATCTCGCAGGAGACGGAATTCCATCGCTGGCCGAATCGCTCGATCAGATCACGGACGCTGACGCTGGGCAGGCCGAGTCAGATCTCAGCGTTTCAGAAGCTGATCTGAACCGTTCGCGTCACGATCGACGGGTTCATCCGGCCTCTTTCGAGGTTTCCGGGAGCACGAACACCGTCGGAGCGGAATTCGTCAACGGCCGCGATGCCACCGACGCGCGTGCTGCCGTCGACGCTGATCCGGCCTCGGATTCTGCCCGGCCATCCGACAGCGAAACGCCCCTGGTCATACCGGCAGCACTGGCAGAACAGCTGCGACAGATCGACCGATCCATCCGCGACGATCAGGTTCTGGAAGCTCACGAGGAACTGTCGCGGCTCTACTGGAAGCGTCCCGATTACCGCAGTCTGATCGGAGCACGCATCGCTCACACGGCTGGCCTCATCTACAGTTCGCCGGATCAGCATTTCGGCGAGCCGTTCAGCGTTCAGTTTGGCGATACCCTGGATTCGATCGCCGGTCAGTACGGACTGACCTGGCAGTATCTGGCACAGCTCAACCGCCTGACTCCGGAGAAACTTCGGGCTGGCCAGCAGCTGAAGGTCGTGCGGGGACCGTTTTCGGGCGTCATCGATCTGCAGGAATTCACGCTCACCATTCACGCTCACGGCTGGTACGTCCATCATTACCGGATCGGAATCGGACGGGGCGAAAGCACTCCGGTCGGTGAGTTCACGGTGCTCAACAAGCTCGAAAATCCCGTGTGGTACAACCCTGACGGGGGCGTCGTTGACGCGGATGATCCCACGAATCCGCTGGGTGAATACTGGCTCGGCCTGGGTGATCACATCGGCATTCACGGCACGACTGACCCGAATTCCATTGGCCGGTCAGTTTCACGGGGCTGCATTCACATGGCCGACTCAGACATCGCGGAGGTGTTTCAGCTGCTGAGCATTGGTTCTCCCGTCACGATCCGGAAGTCAGCCACCGGCAGAAACCCGCGAGTTCCGACGACTGCCGCTGACTCCGCGGCCAGTGGTGATTCCGCGGGCAGTGGTGACTCCGCGGCCAGTGGTGACTCCGCGGCCAGTGGTGACTCCGCGGGCAGTGGTGATTCCGCGGCCAGTGGCAACTCCGCCGGCAGTGTCAAGTCCGCCGGCAGTGTCAACTCCGCGGCCAGGGTCAAGTCCGTGGGCAGTGTCAAGTCCGCGGCTGAATCCCGAATTCCAGGCCGCGCTGCAGGCTCAGCGCGAACGCCAGCAGCAGATCAAACAGAATGATGTACATGCCGGCCCAGGTGGCCATGCGCTCAGCCGTAGTCGCCGATGGCCGCAGGCGGAAGTGCAGAAATCCGATGCCCGTCAGCAGGAACAGGATCACCAGCGCGGTATCGAACCATGTCGGCAGGCCGAGGTGCCTGGCGACCAGGATGAGCAGACCCGTGTCAATTGCCCGCACCAGCAGTACCAGCCAGCCGGCGCCGAACGGTCCGAAGATACGACTGTAGGTATCGAGTCCTTCGCGTTCGTCATCGGGGACTCGGATCTTGCGCGAGATCTCCCAGTTGAATGCCGTGAAGAATCCCACCAGGGAATACAGCCAGAACCAGCGATCCGCCTCCCAGAAGTACCGATTGACGGAAAAGCTGAAGACGACGAGCGCCAGGATTGGCATCAGCAGCAGATGCAGCCCCGCGTATAACAGGAACCGGCTCCGCAGCCATGAGCCCAGAAAGAACTCGCGCAGCATCAGGAGTGTGAATCCGATGGCAGTCAGAACGGCCACAACTGCCGCTGTTCCGTTCTGCCACGCCAGCAACAGTTCCACGGCAAGAGCGAGTGCTGCCAGCAGTTTGAGATCACGGAGCGACACGACGCCGCGCTGCAGAACGCGGTCAGGCCAGTAACGGCAATCGTCTCTGAAGTCCTTGTGGTCATCAAAGATTCGCAGGTGCAGAAAAATACAGATCAGCGTGACACAGGCAGCGATCGTGCTGAGGTCGTAACGCACAGGGCGATCCGCGGCGGTCAGGGCGTGGGCCAGAAACTGGCTGGATGAGCAGAAGCTGAAGATCAGGACCGAATACCCGGCCAGCGGAAATCGTTCGGCAAGGTACGCGCGGATGCGGCGCGGGAACGAGCCGCTGGCCTCGGTGAGGGGTACTGACGCGCCTGCTGTGTCAGGTTTCATCGC
>SYLK01000823.1 GCA_005809115.1 Planctomyces sp.
CCGGCGGATATTACGGGAACGGATGTACTGCAGGAGAACCGCAGTACAGGGCAGCGGGAATTCCATTTCATCCCGGGTCCGCTGTTTCACAATGTGGTGCTGGCTGACGAGATCAATCGGACGCCGCCCAAGACTCAGGCGGCGCTGCTGGAAGCCATGCAGGAGCGTCAGGTGACCGTCGGGCAGACGATCCACAAGCTCAGCACACCATTTTTCGTGCTGGCGACTCAGAATCCGATTGAGCAGGAAGGCACGTATTCTCTGCCGGAAGCTCAGCAGGACCGTTTCATGTTCAAGGTATTTGTGAAATACCCGAGTTTCGAAGAGGAGCGTCAGATTGCACGGCAGACGACGTCCAATCAGAAAGCTGTCATCGACGGCGTTCTGACGGCTGCTCAGGTGACCGAGATTCAGACGATCGTGAGGCAGGTTCCGGTGACAGACCACGTCATCAATTATACGCTGGCTCTGGTGCGTCAGACGCGCGTGCGCGAGCCGGGGACGCCACGCTGGATCAGTGAATCGCTGGCGTGGGGGGCCGGGCCGCGGGCAGTGCAGAACCTGCTGCTGGGGGCGAAAACGCGGGCCCTGCTGAGCGGTCGAACGACGGTTTCGACAGACGACATCCAGCGGCTGGCAGCACCTGTCCTGCGGCATCGCATCGTACCGAACTTCACCGCCGAAAGTGAAGGGATTACGTCGGATCGGATTGTGGAGCGGCTGATCGAGGAAACGCCGGCGAAGGAAAGTGAACTGACAAGTGACCCGCGATTTGGAAAGATTTTTGCGGCCTGACGAAATCGCGAGGATTTCGCATCTGGAGCTGAGAGCGCGGCGGGTCGTCGACGGTTTCGTCTCGGGGATGCACCGAAGTCCGTGGTTCGGCCAGTCGCTGGAGTTTGTGCAGCACCGTGAGTATGTGCCGGGCGACGATACGCGCCGGATCGACTGGAAGCTGTGGTCGCGTTCAGACCGCTATTATCTGAAGCAGTACGAAGAAGACACGAACGTCCGCGTGATGCTGCTGGTCGATGGCAGCGAATCGATGCAGTTCGGGACGGGAGCCCTGACAAAATTTGACTACGGGCGGACCGTTGCGGCGGCACTGAGCATGCTGGCCCTGAAACAGAACGATGCCGTCGGTGTCAGCGTGTTTGATGCCACCGTGCGGAGCCTGATTCCCACCAGCAGTCGCCACAATCACCTGCAGGCGGTGCTGGCGGGACTTTCGGTCGAGGCGGCCAGGGGGCGCACCGAGATCCGTCAGGTCCTGCAGCGGGTCGCCGAGTCACTCTCGCACCGCAGCATTGTGATCCTGGTGTCTGACCTGCTGTACGACCGTGAAGCCCTCTTCAGTGGTCTGGGACTGCTGCGTCAGCGGAAGCACGAGGTTCTGATTCTGCATGTGATGGACGATCAGGAACTCGACTTTCAGTATTCCGGAACCCTGCGGTTTGAGGGACTGGAAGATTCCGGGCGGCTGACGTGCGACCCGGCGGCACTGCGGACCGGGTATCTGGAAGCGCTGGAGCGATTTCTGGAGACGGTTCGCCGGCGCTGTGCGGGAAGCATGATTGATTACCGTCTGGTGCGAACCAGCGAAAATCTGGATGCGGCCCTGGCGCACCTGCTGAACACCAGAATGGGAAGCCGCAGGAAGTGAGAAGTGAGAAGCAGGCAGAACCAGGAACCAGGAACTAAGAACTAAGAACTAAGACCTAAGAACTAAGAACTCAGAACCGGCGC
Source organism: Planctomyces sp. (assembly GCA_005809115.1). Lineage (GTDB taxonomy): Bacteria > Planctomycetota > Planctomycetia > Planctomycetales > Planctomycetaceae > F1-80-MAGs062. The sequence continues at coordinate 1,747 of SYLK01000823.1, forward strand.
GAACAGCGACGAAGTCGGCGCTGACATTCAATGCGGAGTCTGTATTTCATGGCGTGGCTGACGCAGTATTTTCTGAATCCGGAACTGGTGATTCCGGGTGCTGCGCTGGCACTGGTGCCGATTATCATCCACATTCTGAGTCGACTGCGGCACAAACGGATTCGGTTTGCGGCCATGGAATTCCTGCTGCAGAGCGATCAGCTGAACCGCCGTCGGCTGATTCTGGAGCAGCTCCTGCTGCTGTTTCTGCGGGTTCTGGCGGTGCTTCTGGCTGCGCTGCTGCTGGCACGTCTGTTGCTGGACCCGTCACACCTGCTGATGCTGGCGGGGGCGAGCGTGCATCACGTCGTGATTCTGGATGATTCTCTTTCCATGCGGGAACGCGCAGACGACGCAACGGTCTTCAATCGGGCGGTGAGTACCCTGGAGCAGATGCTGTCTCAGGGGGAAAACCGGATGCGGGCCGCCAGGATCTCGGTGCTGCTGCTGAGTGAACCCGAACGCCCTGTGATTGCGGATCGCCGCCTTGACGGGGCGCTGCTGCAGGAGACAGCTTCGCGGCTGAGGAATCTGCAGTGCAGCTACCGTGCCGTTTCACCCGTGAAGGCGCTGGAAACGGCACGCGATCTGCTTGCTGCCGACGCGGGTACAGCACCTCGCGTGCATCTGGTCACCGACCTGCGTGCCACCGACTGGCTGAGCCGTCCGGAAGTTCTGCGGGCTCTGACAGACCTCGACGCAATCGACGCCACGGTGACGCTCATTCGTGTCACGACAACGTCGCCGGAGAACGTCGCGGTCCAGCAGATTGGCTCTGATACGCTTCAGGTCGCTCGGGGAATTCCGTGGCGAATGCATCTGCGGCTGTGGAATCCGGGGAGCCGCCGCGTCAGTGGTCTGCGGGCTACGGTTGTCGTGGACGGCATGCCCCTGCCAACCGGGATCCTGCTGCCGGACCTCGAGGCGGGCGCGACTCAGACAGTATCACACGATATCACGTTCGACACGGACGGACGGCATCAGGTGGAAGTCCGCGTCGACGATGACGTCCTGCCGGAAGACAATCATCGTTATGCTGTCGTGGAGGTGACGGACAAGCGGCCGATTCTGATCATAGACGACGAGGGCCAGCAGGAGGACGCCGGATTCGTGGCGGCAGCACTCAGCGCTGATTCCGATCTGACCGGGCTGGCGGTGGATGTGCGTCCGTCTCAGGCTCTGAATTCCGGCGAACTCGCTCACTATGACTGCATCTATCTGCTGAACGTGCGAGATCTTCCGGCGGACACAACTCGGTTGCTGGGAGACTATGTCCGCAGCGGCGGCGGGATCGTGTGGTTTCCTGGTGACCAGGCCAATACCCAGTGGTACAGCCAGACGCTGCGGGACCCTGCGGTAAACCTGTTTCCTGTGCCGCTGGGCACGGTTCATGACGGCGAAGGCCCGGCGGCGGGTGGCAGCGCGGATCATCCCGTGACGTCGCCGGTCTTCAGCGAGCATCCAATCTTCACCGTGTACAATCTGCCGGATAATCCATTCTCCGATTCTCTGCGTCTGCAGCGCTGGTTTCAGGTGAGCACCGACTGGGTGGCGGATGATGTGCAGAGAGGCGACGGCGTGAAGACGCTGGCTCGGCTGCGGAGTGGTGACCCGGTGGTGTTCGAGCATTCGCTGGGTGCCGGCAGGATTCTGACGTTCCTGACCGGGGCAGGGCGGCGCTGGAGCAACTGGCCCGTGGCGCCGGCGGCACCGGGATACGTCGTGATGCATCTGCTGATCCATCCGTACCTGCAGCGTCCTGCCGAGGGTGTTCGCGAACAGGAGCTGACTGACCCGCTGCAGCTGCGGTGGCCGGTCAGTGACTACACGGACAATGTCGAAGTGTTCCTGCCGGAGCCGGCATCCGGTCAGAGTGCTCTGGCCGACACGTTTGTGCGGCTGCAGGCAACACTGCTGCCGCAGGAGGGAACCGGCAACTCGGAACCAGAGCTGGGCGTGACGATTTCCCAGGCCGATCGACCGGGGGTGTACCGGATCCGCCGCATGACGGCGGAGGGGAATTCCGGCGAGATCTGGTATGCGCTGAATGTTCCCACATCGGAGAGTGCTCTGGCACTGGCGGATCCGCAGCAGGTGATCGATCAGCCGGGGCTGGAACACGTGCAGGTACTGGATTCAACAGCCGCGGCGTCACTGGGGGGGCGTGAGGCCGGGCGCGAACTGCGCTGGGTACTGGTTGGACTGCTGATCGCTGCGCTGGTTGCCGAACAACTGCTGTCGTTGCGGATGAGTTTTCACCCGGAGGGCACATGATGGCAGCTCCGCGCCAGACTGCGGGTGGTGACGTCGGCCAGACGGGTGAGGGTGTATCGCCGCCGGCTGCGGGTGTATCGCCGCCGGCTGCGGGTGTATCGCCGCCGGCTGCGGGTGTATCGCCGCCGGCTGATCCGGTGACTCCGCTGGTCGCTTCAGCTGGATCGGACACATCGGATCCGTCGAATGCGACGACGTCGCCAGCGACCTCTGAAGTGGTGGCGTTTCGCGCCACGGAAGTGGATCTGCCCGAATCGGGTGCGGGGATGTTGTTTCTGGCCGGTGGCGTAATTGCCCTGTTCGGCCTGTCGCTGCGAACATCGCTGCGGGATTC
>SYLK01000824.1 GCA_005809115.1 Planctomyces sp.
CTCGCCGCTACCCGTGATCTCCGTACCGGATGCGGATCAACGACGGCGACTGGAGGAACTGGTCCGGCTGCGGGATGAATCGCACCAGGCAGCGATGGCCTCGGCTCCAGTGCTTACGGAGCAGGTTGAGGCGTGGGAGCGCTCGGGACCTGCACTGGGGGAATTTTCATCGCCGGCACCCGAACTGGAGCAGGGGCTGACCGCACACTACGCTTTTGACGGGTGTCTGGCGGAGACTGCGGGGCGTGGGACAGCGATTGATCGGCAGGCCGAGCCGGTGTTTGCTCCGGGTGTGCTGGGTCAGTCACTGGTGACGGATCTGCAGTCATGGCGCGAGCTGCCCGCGGCGCATGAGGTGGAATTTGATCGTCCCTGGACGCTGTCGTTCTGGTTCCGGGCCAGCAGCGGGAAGCTGAGTTGTCTGCTGTCGAAGGCTGAGTCTGAGGGGGACCGTCGGGGGCTGGAGGTACTGTGGAAGAAATGGCGTCTGACACTGAAGCTGGTCCATCGCTACGGAGAAAGTCTGATCGATCTGGCAACGCGCCAGCCACGATCTGTCGGAAGCTGGCGGCATGTGGTCATCTCCAGTGACGGTTCCGGCCGTGCGAACGGGATCCGGATCTATTCCGACGGACAGCTCGAGGATCTGCAGGTTTTCAGTGACACGCTGCGCGGCACGATCAGAACTGCCGAGCCCTGGCTGCTGGGGCGGCGGGATGCCGGATTCACTTTCAGCGGTGAACTGGATGAGTGGCGATTGTACGATCGAACAGTGACGAGGGACGAGGTGAGTGAGCTGCACCGGCGCGAACTGCTGCCGGGTATTCTGCAGCGTCCCGCGGCTGACCGCAGCACGGAGCAGCAGGAGACTGTACGGAATGAATACCTGAGGCGACACGGCTCACCGCAGGTGCAGCGGGCGTGGCAGACGTGGCGCGACACCGAGGCTGAACACGAAGCACTGAGTGCCGCCGTGCCTCGCGCGCTGATCATGCAGGAGCGGGACCAGCCTCGACCTGCATTCGTCCTGATGCGAGGACAATACGACCAGCCGGCGGATCAGGTCACGGCGGGCCTGCCCGACTTTCTGCCACAGCCGGCGCGCGACGTGCCGATAAATCGCCTGGGCCTGGCGCGCTGGCTGGTGCAACCCGGACATCCCCTGACCGCGCGCGTCACCGTGAATCGATTCTGGCAACAGTTGTTCGGGATGGGAATCGTCCGGACGCCGGGCGATTTCGGATCTCAGGGGGATCTTCCCACACACCCGGAGCTGCTGGACTGGCTGGCTGTGGACTTCGAACGCAGTGGCTGGGATGTCAAGGCGATCCGGCGACTGATGGTGACCAGTGCGACGTATCGGCAGAGTACGCTGGTGCGCAGTGAACTCCTCGCGGTGGACCCGCAGAATCGCCTGCTGGGGCGATCAAACCGCTTCCGGCTGCCGGCGGAAACTCTGCGTGATCAGGCACTGGCCCTGTCGGGTCTGCTGGTGCCCATCATCGGCGGCTCGGGGAGAAAGCCGTACCAGCCGGAGGGCCTGTGGGAAGCCGTGTCTTACAATGCGGAGCTGACGTATGAACAGGACCACGGTGATGCACTTTATCGCCGTGGTGTGTACACGTTCTGGAAACGCCAGTCACCGCCACCCGGTCCACTGGTGCTGGATACTCCGACTCGCGAGGCGTGTGTCACGCAGCGTCAGCGAACCAATACGCCACAGCAGGCTCTGGTTCTGCTCAACGATCCGGTCTATGCGGAGGCCGCCCGGGCTCTGGCAGAACGGATCCTGCGGGAGACATCCCAGGAACCGGCGGATCGCGTGCGACAGGCGTTTCGGATCGTGACATGCCGTGAGCCGCTGCCGCACGAAATCAGCCGACTGACGGAACTCTATCAGCAGCAGCACGACTCCTTTCTTGCAGATCCGCGTGCCGCCGCGGCGGTACAGCAGATCGGCGAGTCGCGGACCGACGAAGCATTCGATCCGGCCGAACATGCGGCATGGAGTCTGGTGGCCGCGGTACTGCTGAATCTGGATGAAACGCTGACTCGCCCCTGAGCGTCCCAGACGAACCCTCCGGCGGGAGGCCACCGGCGAGATCCCACTGGGTCAACCGGTATCCCAACTTCGACACAATCACGCAGGGAAAAACATGCTGACCGCGAATTCGGAATTCCCACCGCCGGGACGGGTGCAGCCGGGACGGGCTGTCAGTGCGAGTTCTCCGGATTTGTTCCGGGACGCTGCCGTGAGGCAGACGCGCCGGCTGCTGCTGGGTCGATCAGCAACACAGCTCGGTGCATTGGCGCTGTCATCGCTGCTCGTTCCGGAAAGCGTTGCCGCGGGGTCGGGTGTTCCGGTTCCGCCTGGCGCAGTGGTGGGAGGTGGCATTCCGCAGCGGGCCGCGCGAGCGCGCCGTGTGATCTGGCTGTTTATGCATGGTGCACCGTCGCAGCTGGATCTGTTCGATCACAAGCCGGAGCTGCGCCGGCGGCACGGCACGGAGTTTCCCGCCTCGGTTCGCGGGCAACAGCGTCTGTCCGGAATGACATCGGACCAGAAGAGTCTTCCGGTGGCGGCCTCTCCCTTCCAGTTCAGGCGACACGGAGAATCGGGTGCATGGGTCAGTGAACTGCTGCCGCATCACTCCCGCGTGGTGGATGACCTGTGTTTCGTGCATACCCTGCACACGGAAGCGATCAATCACGATCCGGCGACGACGCTGGCGCAGACCGGACACCAGCAGCCCGGGCGTCCCTGTGCGGGGTCCTGGGTGACGTACGGGCTGGGCAGTGAATCCGAGAATCTTCCGTCGTTTGTGGTGCTGCTGTCGCGGGGCAGTGCTTCCCGCCCCGTTGATCCGCTCCATGCGAGGCTGTGGGGATCGGGGTTCCTGCCGTCAAGTCATCAGGGGGTGGCATTTCGGTCGGGCAGCGACCCGGTGTTGTACCTCGGGAATCCGGCCGGCGTCAGCCGGGGACGCCGTCGGCTGATGCTGGATGCCCTGGCGGCACTGAATCGCAGTCAGTACGAAGTCATTCAGGATCCGGAGATCCAGACGCGGATTGCCCAATACGAGATGGCCTATCGGATGCAGTCATCCGTACCGGATCTGCTGAACCTTGAGGGGGAGCCGGCCGAGACATTTGAGCTTTACGGGCCTGGTGCACACGTTCCGGGGACGTTCGCGGCAAACTGTCTGCTGGCGCGGCGTCTGGCTGAACGGAACGTCCGCTTCATCCAGCTGTATCATCGAGGATGGGACCAGCATTACAACCTGCCCAGTGATCTGCGACTGCAGTGCCAGGACGTGGATCAGGCGTGTGCTGCTCTGATCACTGACCTCAGGCGGCGGGGGCTGCTGGATGACACGCTGGTGATCTGGAGCGGCGAGTTTGGTCGCACGACGTTCTGTCAGGGCCAGCTGACGGCCACAGACTTTGGCCGCGACCACCATCCCCGCTGCTTCACCGGATGGCTGGCCGGTGGGGGCGTGCGGGGCGGAACAGTCTACGGTGAGACCGACGAGTACTGCTACAACGTTGTGCGCGACCCGATCCATGTGCATGATCTGAACGCCACCATGCTGGATTGCCTGGGGGTGGATCACCGGCGTCTGACATTTCGGACCCAGGGCCGCGACTTTCGGCTGACGGATGTGCATGGCAGCGTGGTCGCGGGAATTCTGCGCTGATCACCTGACCGGAACGGACCACGGCTGTTCCGCAGCGTCCGCAGGTCAGTCGGTGATAATCGTCGCTTTCCTGATTGAGTCAAGATTTGGAAATGCCTTCTGGAGATAGCTGTTTCCACTGCTCTGAATTGCCATCTGGTCCGGGCGTTCACGATAACCCGAGTAGATGGCGGTGACGTTTTCCATGCCTTCCGTGACTTTTCCGAAGGGGGCGAATCCGTCTGCATCGAGGCGTGAGTTATCGGAGTAGTTGACAAACACCTGCGTCGTCCGTGAGTTCGGCAGACCAGTTTTCGCAAACGTGATATAACCCGGAAGATTGCTCTGCGTCACCGGATCATCCATGATGTTTTTCTTCCAGCGACCCTGGACGGCGGGGTCGCCATTGATCCC
>SYLK01000825.1 GCA_005809115.1 Planctomyces sp.
AGCTTTCTTGGCAGCCTTCTTGGCGGCTGGCTTGCCTGTTGCGGCTTTCTTGGCAGCCTTCTTTGCAGCTTTCTTTGCAGCTTTCTTTGCCACGGTCGTTCCTCCATCCAAAAGTTGAACTTGAGTGGCCATCCTGCCGCAGCTTACCGGGCTTCGATTACTGACAGGACCAGCCACAACCACAAACATCAGTTCATCAGAATCACAGTGACTCTGACGATGCAGATTCCTTTCTGACCAGATGAACGAAGTGAAGACTGCTGTCAGGCATGATCCTTCGCCACGATCCATCGAATGCAGCACAACAGAATCTGCGGTAACTCGAGCGGAATCGTAAGCAATCAGTCAGATAACGCAAGACAACTTCTCGCTCAATCCATCGTCTGCAGCAACTTTTTTTGACTTCACACGACGTGACTCGAGCTGATCCATGGTCATCATCGCCGCTGCGCACCTGCCGTGATGACCAGCGCGATGCAGCATCAGCAGGTTCGGATCATGGCCCGCCATCACCACGCTGCAGATCCGACAACACGCGCTGCATGTACTGCAGACTCACCGCCGCAATGTGCTCCGCGCCCGGACGATAGTCGAAGACTTCCACCGACACCCATCCGCGATAATCTGAGTCCAGCAGTGCCCGCACGATCGGATGAAAGTCCGTCGGCCCCATCCCCGGGCCCAGCAGATTGCTGTCATTGACGTGAAAATGCCCGCAAAAATCGTGATATTCGTGAATCAGCGCGGGCAGTGGCCGAGCTTCAGCGCCCAGCATGGCCTTCACATCCTGGTGCAGCCGCAAAGCCGGATGTCCGACCATCCGAATCAGCTGCATCGCCTCGTCACACGTGTTGAGGAAGTTCGTTTCCTGCGCTGTCAGTGGCTCGACACAGAGCTGCACCGACTGCGACTGCAGCGCCGGCAGCACCTCCCGAAACACCTCTGCCGCGTACCGCATTCCTTCCTCCGTCGAAACTCCATCCACAAGGTTGCGCTGCGCCGGAGAACCAAACACGAGAATCTTTCCTCCCAGTCGATGACACACGCGACCCAGCAGCCTGAGGTAGTCGGCCGTGGCGGCCCGAACTGCCGGATCCGGAGAAGTCAGATGCAGTCCCTTCGTCCGCGCCAGCAGCCAGTGCAGCCCGATGACTTCCAGTCCGTGTTCCTCCGCCTCACGCCGCATCCGGTCAAACACGGCGTCCGGAACTTCCGCCAGATTGTCCGAGATCGTGAACGGAGCGACTTCGATGCCCTGATAGCCCAGCGCGGCGATGATCCGACACTGCTCTGCCCAGCTGATGTTCTCAAACAGTTCGTGACAAATGGCAAACTTCATGAATTCCACCTTCCTGAATTCCAACGTCCTGATTAACGACCCGCCGCCGTTCAGTAGTCCAGACTGGCGCCACCCTCGGCCTCAATCGCCTGACCGGTGATGAAACTGGATTCATCCGCCGCCAGAAACAAGGCCACTTCGCCCATTTCCTCAATCGTGCCCATGCGACCAAACACCTGCATCGCGGCAACCCGCTGCAGAGCTGACTCCGGATCGTCCAGCGTGGCAGCCCAGTCACGCATCAGCGGAGTATCAATGTTGCTGGGCAGGATCGCGTTGACTCGAATGCCTGCGGGACCCAGTTCCTTCGCCAGTGCCTTCGTGAGACTGACCTGTGCGCCCTTGGTGGCACAATAGGCACTCGACCGATCCTGCCCCAGAACAGCCGTCATCGACGAAATGTTGACGATCGTGCCTCTGGTGCGACGCAGGTGCGGCAGGGCATACCGTGCCCCCGCAAATGTGCTCAGGTAGTTGACCCGCAGAAGGTCCTCCATGAACTCCACCGACGTTTCATCGAGCGACATCGCCGGCGGATGCTGACCAGCGTTGTTCACGATACAGTCCAGCCGACCGAAGTGCCCCACCGTCTGCTCGATCGCCACTTGCAGCTGATGATGGTTGCTCACGTCACACGGGATGAAGATGGCCCGGCCCGGTCCCGCAGCCGTCAGCTCGGCAGCCAGCGCCTCTCCCGCGGCAACTCCCCGTGCCAGAATACTGACCAGCCCGCCTTCCCGACAGAAGACCCGGCTGCACCCTTCTCCAATGCCCCTGCTGCCACCAGTTACGACCACACACCGCCCGTGAAATCTCATCGCCCCGCCTCCCCGATTGTGCCCGGCAGGCCCGCCACAGCTGCCGGATCTGGTGGTTGTGCCGTCTCCATGAAATATGCCGACGGAATCAGTTATGCCGCACGGCGACGCACAGACGACAGGACTGTGTTCACCGCCGCTCGGCATTCTGGTGAATTGTCCGTCAGTTGCAACGCGGATTGACGAACCCCGAACCGTGGACTAGACCGTAAGAGTCTCCCTGATCTCCGGTCCATCCTCCAGCGTGACGCCCGACAGTGCCACGATGTGGAACTGCAGCACAGCCGACGGCTGCAGTGCCCCGCTGCTTCACTGTCACCAGCAGCTCGCCCGGTGTCGTCGGCAGCGCGCCCGGCACATCATGGGTCAGACACAGAACCTCAGCAGAACTGTCAGGCTTTGACGACAGGCATCCGATCGGAGTCGAAATCGTGCAAGGTGCAGGCTCAAAATCCGAATCACTCACCCCGGGCGGCGGGCTGGATGAACTGTTCAATCGCGTCAACATGCTGCTGGGCGATCCTCAGGAGAACGGCAAGTCCCCGCAGAATCCCACCGGATTCGTTCCGCGTCAGCCACGCACCATGCGCGAAGTCGGTGTGTCACCGTCGATCATCGAAAAGATCATCATGCGCTACCTGCTGCAGGTCGGTGCCGATACCGGACGACGACTGGCCGGGCAGCTGCGACTGATGTTCAAAGTCATCGAACCAATGCTCAAGCAGATGCGCTCAGACAAGCATATCGACCTCTCCGGGACAACGTCCGCCGGGGACTCCGAATACTGCATCACCGACGCCGGACGGGATCGAGCCCGCAGATACGCTGAAGAATGCACGTACTTCGGTTCCGTGCCCGTCTGTCTCGATGATTATACAGCGTCCGTCGCCGCGCAGACCATCGCCGGCCAGGTAGTCACGAAGGATGATCTGGAGAGAGCCTTCCGGGGTCTGATCATCAACCAGGCCATGATGAGCCGACTCGGCCCCGCCATCAATTCCGGACGCGGGATGTTCCTGTTCGGTGAACCGGGCAACGGCAAGACCAGTATCGCAGAACGAGTCACCTCAGCCTTCGGGTCCACCGTCTGGATTCCTCGCGCAATCTGCATCGACGGGGAAATCATGCGGGTCTTCGATCCCGGTGTCCATGAAGAAGTCGATGATCATGCGCAGAACTCCAGCCTGATGGATTCCCAGGATATCGATCGTCGCTGGGTCCGGATCAAACGCCCCACCATCATCGCCGGCGGCGAACTGACGATGAACGAACTCGAAGTCTGCCAGAACCCGCAGTCCAGAATCTGTGAGTCGCCGCTGCAGGTCAAGAGCAACTGCGGAACCCTCGTGATCGACGACTTCGGCCGCCAGAAAATGCCCGTCGACATGCTCCTGAACCGCTGGATCGTGCCGCTCGAAAAACGCTATGACTTCCTGAACATGCCCAGCGGCAAGAAAATTCAGATGCCCTTCGATCAGCTGATCGTGTTCTCCACCAACCTCGAACCCCGGGATCTGGTCGACGGTGCCTTCCTCAGACGAATTCCGTACAAGATTGAAGTTCCCGATCCTTCGGAAGAAGAATTCCGCGACCTGTGCCGAATCATGTGCGGCGTCCTGGGCTTCGACCACGATCCCAGCCTGATCGATTACCTGATCCAGACCCACTACAAGGCCGTCTGCCGTCCGTTCCGCCTCTGCCAGCCACGCGACCTGCTCCTGCAGGTAAAGAACTTCTGCCAGTATCACGGCCAGCCCATGGCTCTCTCGGCAGAAGCTTTCGACGCTGCCGTGGAAAACTACTTCTCCGCGATGTCCTGATGACGACGCCCGATCAGCGGGTCAGGGACGCAGACCGGATATGGCGTCCTCAGCCGACACAATCTGCAATTCGCCGGTCGCCCCGCCGCACCGCTGGAATACCTCACGCGCAAAGCCATACTGCTGAACCAGCTGCTCGTGTGTCAGCACACTGCCGCCACCCAGGACTCCCCCGGCAATCACCACACGTCGCGGTGCAGCCATCGCGGCAATATGCCCCACATCGCCAAATTCTGACAGGATCCCGGGCACGATCAGACCCAGTCGCTGACCCCGATACGGCTCCGCGGATGCATATGACGCCAGCGAATTCACCGCGATCACCTGAGTGATCCGACGGTCCAGTGCTGTGGCCGTCAGCCCCACGATCCCCGCCGGGCCGATGCCCAGTATCATCACCTCGGCTGGCGGCAAATTCCCGGCACCCGCACCGTGCTCCTGAACGGCATCCAGGGTCCGACGCACATCCCAGACCCACTGCCCCAGCAACGGACGACCCATCCACAATCCCCATTCGGCGGCATTGTGATCCGGGGCGTGCCCGATCCTGTCAGACGGCATGGCAAACTGCCCCGTGGCGCGCAGCTCCGCAGCAGCGACACGCCACCCCTGTGACCGCAGTCGACGGGCGTGCTCGCCCTCGAACACAGCTTTCGCTCCCGCATCGATATCCAGCAGGATCGCCAGTCGCTCCTGTGCGGCTCCCTGCTCACTGCCTGACTCTGCCGCCCGATCCAGCCATGCCACCAGCCGCAGCCCCGGCTCGGTTTCAAACTCCAGCTGCAGCCCCGTGCCGCCTGGCACCTCGCGGCTCTCAGGTTTCAAAGGTGAACTCGCGGGAACTCCACCCAGAAGTCCGGTCAGCGGAGCAGCCGCAGCTTCCAGGATCGCGGACCTGTCCCCCGCCGATGTCGCTCTCTCCAGCGTGGCCAGCAACTGCCGATCCTCACTCCCCGCACGCTCTGTCAGCAGACGTCGGGCTTCGGCAAAGGCAAAACGCGGGATTGTGACATAATCCGCCGGTCGCGTTTCTCCAGGATAGCATCGGATTGACTCCGGTTCCTCTGTACGGATTTCCGGTTCACTGATCGGACTGCCGTCACCCTCGCCTTTCAGATGCAGCGTCATCCAGCCGTACATGGCCTCCCGCATCGGCTGATTGTAATGATGCGGAGATTCAATCACTGTGTGCTGGACCTGCGACCCGGGGAACAATCCTGCAATCGCCCGCGCTCGCGCCACGGAAATCTGAGCCTGCTCTACCGAAAACTGAAACGCATCCCGCGTGGCACTCGTCACCATCAGCCCACGCCCCGCCGACAGTCCCAGCACGGCTCCTTCTTCCGTCAGTCGCAGTCCACCGGGAATCACTTCACAAATGCAGCAGGCCGCGCTCAGATAAGCCTGGTACGTGCCCACCGAACACGTCGGGACAACACAGCGCAGCCGCTCGTCCATGGCCCCGGCGTACATCGTCTGATTGCCGCCGCCACTGGCCCCCGTGATCCCGATGCGTTCCGAATCCACCTCCGGCCGAGTACACAGATAATCGACGGCCCGCCGATTCTCATACACCTGAATCCCGCTCAGCGGACGTCCTGTCGGAAACAACAGCGCTCCGGTCATCTCTCCGTGATACTCACCCAGTTTCGTGCCAATCGCCCGCTCACCCGCGCCAAAGGCATCCACACACAGCACGAAGAACCCGAGCTTTGCCAGCCCGATACAGCGGGACTGCACAACCGGATCCTGTTTGGCGCCCGGCCAGTGCCCATGCACCGACAGTACCGCCGGAAGCTTTCCCGCCGACGAACTCTCACCGGAACGCTCCGGGATCCACGCGTTCGCAGTCATCCAGACTCCCGGCAGCGTCTGAAACACGATCCGCTCGATCCGATACCCGTCACGCCGGATCTGCCCCAGGACCTGAGCATTCAGCGGACAGGGCTCTGACGGAAATCCGCCCCATGCGCGAATCAGCCCGGCACGCAGCTGCTCACGCTGACCCTGCCATTCCTCCACGCTCGCCGGCGGCCGATCATCCTGCCACCATCCCAGGGCCTGCGCTTTCAGGAACGACTGATAGGCCGTCCGGTCCGCATCCGGCTGCTCCGCAACCAAGGACACTGTCATCAGACAGAGACATCCCGCTGAGACAACGCAGCTGAACTTACGCATGAATCATGGTCCTGAATCAAATTCCGAATCAATCAGCCGCCGAACCAATCACACAGCGGACGCCACACAGCGCACGCCACACAGCGGACGCCACACAGCGGACGCCACACAGCGGACGGCGGGCACGCCCCCCTATCGGCGCGCCCCGGGATACCGCATGGGCAGCCAAGCTCCGCCGGACTTGCTGCTGGCGACGCACTGCTGAATAAAATACATCCCCTCGGCACCGTCGTAGACGTTCGGATAAATGGTATCCTTCTTCTCAAAGGACCCTCCGGAGGCCCGCGCTGCCATCGCGTCGTAAGCGAAACGATAAACGTTCGCGAAGGCCTCAAGAAATGCCTCCGGATGACCGCCCGGCAGCCGGCAGGCACTCTTTCCCATCGCGTTCATGTACGGAGCATTCGGGTTCCGCGTATACATCTGATGCGGCGCACCATTCCGCCGGACGATCATCACGTTCGGTTCCTCCTGCCGCCACGACAACGCCCCGGTGGTTCCGTCCACTTCAATCGACAGGTCGTTCTCCCGACCATGCGATATCTGACTGATCGTGACCGTCCCGAGTGCGCCGTTCTCATACCGAATCACCGCGTGACCGTAATCGTCCAGACGCCGACCCGGTGCGAATGTCCGCAGCGTGCATGACGCTTCCGCCGGCAACAAACCGGTCATGTATCGACCCAGATTGTAGGCGTGCGTCCCGATGTCGCCAAAACCCCCGGCAGCTCCCGATTTTTCCGGATCCGTCCGCCATGCCGCCTGCTTCTGCGATTCGTCTTCCAGACGCGTCCGCAGCCAGCCCTGAATGTAGTTCGACCTGATCGCCTGAATCTCTC
>SYLK01000826.1 GCA_005809115.1 Planctomyces sp.
CTCGAAAAACTCCGACTCAAACTGCCCGCCAAAATAATCCAACGCAAAATGTAGTGTAAACTTTTGGGCTCAAACCGCAGAAAATACAGTGTTTCTGAAACGAGTTGGGGAAGTTGGGTTAGTGCGGTCTCCGCATCCGCTGTGGTTCTTTGAGACAGCAAAGCAAACACGCAGGCCACCTGATAAACCGTCACCGGATTCGGCGATTGTTCAAGAACCTTCGCGGCATCGCTTCGTGCCGCATCATCCTGCCCGCCGCGCGCGTAAAGAACCGCACGCCCTGCCCGGGCTGCGTTGTCATCAGGGTAGCAGGCGAGAAGGGTTTCGAGTCGAAAGATCGCCTCATCGGGTCGCCCCAGTCGCTCTGAAAGGACGTGTGCAGAATTCTGCAGTGCGTCACGGGAACGGTGATTGAGCCGCAGGGCCTGATCAAAATCAGCGAGTGCCCTTTGCGGATCCTGCTGAAGGACCGCCATCCCGCGGGCAACCCAGCTGTCTTCGTCGTCAGGAACAGTCATGATTCCCGTTTCAAAATCCGATCTTGCGCCGGAGCTGTTGCCCTGCAGCCTGCGGATATCAGCACGCAGGAACCAGGCTCTGGCTGGTCCTCCGTGCGCAATTGCCGCATCCAGATCCTGCTCTGCCGAGGCCAATTGACCCAGTGCAATTTCTGCCAGGGCGCGATTCAGATTCCCAGCAGCAAGGTCCGGTCGCAGTGCAATCAGACGGGAACAATCTTCCGCGGCCTCCCGAAAACGACACAGCGTCAACCGCACTATGCCGCGATCCTGCCACGCCAGCCAACAGTCCGAATTGAGAGCGATACACGTCGAGAACGCCCCGTCTGCCTCCCAGTTGCGACCGCAAATCTGACGCGCCTTTCCGAGAAGATACCATGCCGAATAATCATGCGGATTCTGCTGCACCAGGTTCAGCAGCAGCTCCTGAGCTTCGTGCGCATCACCGGTCTCAAGCAATTGGATCGCGTTGGCAAATCCGGTTAACTGTCCGGAATCGGCAGAGATCAGTTCCGCAGCAGGCTGCGGACTGGCGGACTTTTGCCCCTGAGATGCATTGATTCCTGTTCGTTGCAGGAGCCATGCATGTTGAGACCCGGCTGCCGAATCGAACTGCGACGCCAGGGAATTCCATTGCAGAGCCTCGCCCAGCAGTGTCTTCCGTTCGGTTTCCTCCACCGTCAACCTTGCCTGTCGATGGCGAGCTGATGACATCAGGAAGACAATTTCCGCCAGTTCTTCGTCGAGCAATCGACGCTGCTCGCGGGTGATCTGCTGATAATCTGACGTGTGGTGCCAATCGCTCGCGGTTCCAACATGATACCGGTCAACGAGGGTTCTGGCGGACTTGAGTCCTTCTTCCAGGGCATTCGCGGAGGAATCCGGAGAAGACAACAGAGTCCTGACAGCCGGTGCCGATTCGCGGAAGCTCTGCCATTGCGACTGAGCCTGCAGCGTGGCCATTCTCTCCTGAACCATAATCCAGCGGACGCCGGCAACAGCAACGACGATCATCAGAGCAAACAGCAGTGACGTGACCGACAGCAAATGTGGATGCCGTCTCCGCCACTTTGTCACTCGTTCCGCAAGTGATGAATTCGGCACATGCTGCAGTGGCAGGTCGTTGAGTTCACATCGCAGATCCTTGCCCAGCTCTGCCGCCGACTGGTAGCGATTTGCCGGGTTTGGTTGCAGGCATTTTGAGACGATGGCCTGCACCGCGATCGTAACCCGGGGGTTGAAATCCCGGATCCTAGGAATCTCCGACGATTTCCGGGATTTTGCATCAAGGATGAGGCTGGAGAGGGAGGCTGATTGAGCCGGCTGAAATGGAAGACGTCCAGTCAGGAATTCAAACAGGATGACACCCAGCGAGAAAATGTCGGCTGTCACTGACACTGCCGAGCCCGTCTGCAGCGACTCCAGCTGCTCCGGCGCAAGGTAGGGGATTGTTCCGCCCACAATGGATCGCGACAGTGACTGGGCGACAACATCTGACGACAGATTGAAGTCGAGGAGCATTGGTTGCCCTTCCGCCGTCACAAGAATATTCGCAGGCTTCACATCCCGGTGCAGAATTCCGCTGCGATGGGCGTGCTCCAGTCCTGCGGCGACCTGTTCCATCAGCCGCAGCGAGGTCTCAATCCAACCCGGCGATGCCGGAACCGCGGTCGCATTCGTGGCGCCACCCTGAACCGGCTCGGAACAGGGACAGCCGGCCCCGACGCAATGACCGCTGCCTCCCATCACGTCTCGCAGGGTTTTCCGGCCAAAAAATGGCATGCAGATGGCCTGCCATTCGGCTGTCCGATGGACGGAATACACAGGCACAATATTGGTATGCTGCAGCCGGGCGAGACGTTCGGGCTCTGATGTCGTGTCAGACGTAACCTTAATGACAACCAGACGGTCGGCCAGATTTCGCTGACGCGCCAGGAACACACGCCCAAACGCACCCTTTCCCAACTCTTCCACGGGCTCGAACTCGGGAAACGCCTCCGCAATGCATTGTCGCAGCTGTCCCGGTTCCATGTCGATCACCGGCGGAAACAGGAGTCGACGCCGCTCGACACCGCTCGTCACACTCGACGCCGCGTGTGCGTCCTGGTTTGAGGCGACAGAAGGCCAACACGTTGTATCGATTCGAAATTTGTCCGCGTATTCCTGTCGGCTAACCGCCTCGCCATGCTGACGCCGGACACGGAACTCCTCAAACGCGATCAATGCTTTTCTGGCCGGATCCGCAAATACGCCGGGAAAACGTGCGGAATAATGGGTAATCGATGAGTGCCGCTGCCAGCCCTTACGCTCCATTTCCACTCGAACCAGCTCAATCACAATCTCGGGGTAATCCGGATGCGCTTCGTCGGGCAGACATGATTCAATAGCGCAGTCGAGACCATCTGCAATCGATTGCTCGTAAGCTTCAACACAGTCAGTCAGACAACGCATTTTTTCGGAAATCGGTTTTGCCATTCGCATCGTCGCAAATCAGCTATTTCAGCTGGGTCCGAAACTGCTGCAGAACTCGTTCGACCGTCCGTTTCGACCGTTGAGCCTCCGACGCAATGCCGGAAACATCCCAACCCTCAATGTGCAATTTAATAATCGTCTGATACGAATCCGGCAGCGACTCGATCAGCTCATCAATGACCAGTCGCAGCACCTGATAAGCCACACCGTCGCCGCAGGAAGCCGAGCCGGCACCCGAATCTCCATGGATCGTTCGAGAAATATCCCGTTTTTTTCGCCGGTAGTGCTTTCCAATCGCTCGGATCTTGTTCAGCGAAATCGTGACCAGCAGATTCCATAACTCAGAATCTTCCGGAACGTCGTAGTCGGCCGACCCGGCGCGACGAAAGAACGTTCGAAAGACGGACTGAACAACATCCTCGCTGTCCAGCAGCGAACGCATGTCACTGCCGAGGCCCCTTGATATGAGAAATTCAAGACGCTCGGCATACCGACCATACAATTCAGACGCCGCATCCTCACTTCCGCCTTGAATTTTTCGCAAAAGCGATTTATCTGACAGCGCGGTCAGCATCAGAGCCCTTTGATGGCATCAGGAAGCACCAAATAAGTGACTTTCTCCGGCAGATCCGCCAGGAAATTCACCTTTTCTGCGGAAACTGGGAAGAACTTGACGCCGATCGCCGGTGCGAAGCATGCTCCGGGAACGACGGGTTCAGCACCGACACACCCCATAAGATACCAAAACCGCACACGCGGCGTCTGTCAGGCGAACTGGAAATCGAGGAAGATCGTGTCAGCGCAGCGCCGACACCAGAAAGACTCACGGCAGGGAATCCTGGCTGGTCATCAGGCCGGTTTCGGTCACATAGCGGACGAAGTCAGCTGTGGACTTCAGCCCTAACTTCTCACCGATGCGGGCACGGTACGTGGCCACAGTCTTCGGGCTGA
>SYLK01000827.1 GCA_005809115.1 Planctomyces sp.
GCAGGTCGCCCCGGACGCCGAAGTCGCCAGGCGTGCTGACAATCCCGCTGCCAAACAGCAGCCGCCAGACATGATTCACCGCCACTCGCGGTGTCAGGGGGTTTTCCGAAGAAACCAGCCACTGCGCCAGGTCCAGACGATCGGAAACCGCGCCCGCGCTGCGTGGCCTCATCGGCGGCAGGACCGCCAGCCCGCCGGGAGTCGCTTCCCGTTCAAGTACAGGCTGCAGAAACTCACCCCGCTTCAGGACGAATGTTCTTCGAGGATCCGTGACCCGCTGCGTGATCACGCGAACCGTCAGTTCCGGTTTCTGCGGTTCCAGTTTTTTCAGTTCATCCAGCTCCGCCAGCAGCTCCTTAGTGGGCGAATGGCGGCGGCTGAAGAACTCCCGCAGTTCCTGACGCTGCGCCTCCGTTCGCGCGGGCTCGGCAATCTTCAGTGCCATCCGCACGCTGTCGGTCAGCTCTGCGGCCGGAACGTCAACGGCCGTGCGCTGCCACTCGGTAAGCACCGCCGCCTGACGGACTTCCTCAGACTTAAGCCTCTCTGTCAGTGCGCCGTACCGTGTGTCCCAGGCCGCGCGGGCAGCGGGGTAGGCTGCCACCTCGTCTGCCGACTTCGGCACCGCCGTCGTCTGCTCGTCACCGTTGTTGAATACGGCGAAGAGCTGGTAGTACTCGCGCTGGCTGATCGGGTCGTATTTGTGTGAATGGCACCGGGCACAGCCGACAGTCAGGCCCAGCCACACCGCTCCCGTCGTCTCGGTGCGGTCGAAACAGGCTTCGACGCGAAACTGCTCCTTGTCAGTTCCGCCTTCCGTATTCGTCAGTGTCTGGCGGTGAAATGCCGTTGCCAGCCGCTGCATCGGAGTCGCTTCCGGAAGCAGGTCACCGGCCAGCTGCTCGATCGTAAACTGGTCGAACGGCATATCGGCGTTGATCGCGTCGATCACCCAGTCTCGCCACCGCCAGGCATCCGGCCGCGGATTGTCCTTCTCGTAGCCGTCCGAATCCGCATAGCGCGCCAGATCCAGCCAGTGACGTGCCCAGCGTTCCCCGAAATGCGGCGAAGCCAGCAGGCGGTCGACAAGGATTTCCCAGGCGTCCGGACGAATGTCGGCGACGAAGGCATCGACTTCCGTGACCGAAGGCAGCAGTCCGGTCAGGTCCAGTGAGATCCGTCGAATCAGCGTGTACCGGTCCGCCTCCGGTGCCAGACCCGTTCCACGTTTCTCCAGTTCCGCAATCACAAACTGATCGATGGCGTTTCTGGCCCGATCCGCTTCGCGGACCACGGGAGGCTGCGTCACGTTCAGCGGCTGCCAGGCCCAGTGGCGACGATCTCCTCCAGCCACTGCGGATTCGTCAGCGGGCCATTCGCACCCCTGGTCGATCCAGGCGCGCAGCACACCCACTTGTTCGGCCGTCAGCCGATCGCCCTCCGGCGGCATCACATTGTCAGGACGAATGCCGCTCACATACTCGATCAGACGACTCCGCAGACTGTCATGCAGCACCACAACCGGGCCGAGATCTCCGCCGGCCAGCACGGCATCACGATCGTCCAGTCGCAGTCCGGACTCCTGTTTCTCCGGTCCATGACATCCCCAGCAGCGATTCTCCAGCACCGGGCGAACGTCGGTCGCAAAGACCACCCTGCGGTCGACCGCCGGCGGCAGCTCCTCACCGCGACAGACCCCTCCGCCACTGCTCATCAGGGCCACAAGATACGCCGTCAGGAACAGGCGATTCATCCCGACCAGTCCTTTCCGGTTCATTGCGATTGTCCCCTCCCCGCCCAGGCACAGCGGTAAGGACCGGCCAAAAAATAAGTTGAACAAACTCATGAAAACTTCGGCCGCATGACTCCTGTGCCTTGAATTCGGATTCGCTCGATCAGTTCATCAGCTGGCCGATGATTTCATGCAGCAATTTTACGGTCAGAACGAAACATTCAGGTCCAGCCGCTGTCACACACCAGCGTGAATCTGGTCAGGGGCGCTGCGCTTCCCTGACCAGACAATTTGTTCAATTTATTTTTTGGCCGGTCCTAAGGGGAATCAGCGTCACGCTTCGCTGGATCTTCCCAGCTCAGGCCACAGGCGGCAAGGTTCCTCTCAGGCCTGGTGCGGACTTTGCCAGTTTTTTTCTGCGGCAGGACCGACTGTGAAAGAACAGGAATCCTCCGACCGCGGCTGCGGCGAAAGCCGGGGACATCGGCTCCGGCACGGCCACGCTGTCCCGAAAGACCAGATTGTCCAGAGCAACATAGGCCGGCGTATTGATTCCCCAGGGGCCGACGTCACTTGACTCGAAAGTCAGGCCGACCGATCTGGCGTTCCCGAGCGCGGTCAGATCGATCGTCTGCCAGCCGGCCAGGACAACGTCCAGGAGCGAATCCGCAAACGTATAGTCGGCCAGCGATACCGTCACCGAGGAAATGAGCTGGCCCAGCAGATCGAGCGACTCGTATCCCGACAGCGTGACCCGAAAATAGTCCGGGTCGGTCCCGGAACTGCCTCCGAAACGTTTCGCAAACGCGTCGCCCTGCTGCATCGACAGTGCTGCGTACGTGGTATTGGACAGATCCACCGACTGCAGCACGGCTCCGGGAGCCAGATTGAACCAGGCTCCATCGCCATGGGCCACGGCATAGGTTCCACCGGCGGTCTCATCTCCTCCCGATGTCCCGGCCCCGCCTCCAGCCCATGAGGCGTACTGACTGGTGAATCCGGCGGTGGCTGAATCCATGACCCGAGACCAGCTCCAGCCCGTCCAGGAATCGTAGTCCGGCGTGTAATGGTTATTGAATTCGACACCCCCGCTGGACCAGGTCTGCAGGTACTCGTCAGCCCCGAAACTGGAACCGATTCCGCGCACCGTGTAATTGTCACGCAGCGGTGCGCCAGCGCGTGGGTTTCCATTGTACCAGCCGTCCGAGTTCACGGGCAGATTCTCAAAAGTCACGACGCCGCCACCGCAGTCGCCGGCCGCACTCAGCAGAAATCCCACGATCAGCAACGGCCACACGATCTGTGCCTGTACAGTTTTCCGCATGTTTCAGTTTTCCCCCGGAACTCTCAGAAGTCGCCGGAAATCACTTCACCACCACGGCGCGACAGAAGCGCCGCCAGTACCTTCAGGTCCACGTTTTCGGCCAGAAATCTCACGGACCCATCGCCGAACAGAAAGCAGGCCCCACCCGCGTGATAACTGTGAAAGTCCTGGCTTCCGACATCGCAGCCCAGTCTCCCCGCAAGTTCCGGACGATCCGGCGGTATCACGCACGACTCAAATGGGGAGTCCGCTGAAAGACGCTCGTTCAGCGGAGCACTCTGGTCCATCACATTCTTGTGACCCGCCCAGAGCCCGTGAATCGCATGTGGCGCTTCGCCCACCAGGATCGTCTGACTGGATCCGTCCGTGATCTCGGTGATGCCGATTGTCAGAGACAGGAACGCAGCACTCGGCTGCAGCATCATCGTGCCCCGCGGCTGTCCTGAGGTATCGCCCAGGTCACCATAATGATTGGGGCAATTTCGGGCGGGATGACAGCGAATTGACCGTTCCC
>SYLK01000828.1 GCA_005809115.1 Planctomyces sp.
CCGTTGGCACCCGCAAAATAACTGTCCTTCGGCTTGTCGGCGGAACGGTCGTGCGTTTCGGCATATCCGCGGTAGTAAATGTGCAGCTTGTCACCCACCCGAATGGGCGGAGCACCGGTGATCATGCACATGAAGCGATCCCATTCGCCGATTTCCGCGACGTCGATCAGTGCTGGGCGCGTCAGTGCGTCGGCGCCAGGAAAGTCGAAATGCAGTCCATCGCGGCTGGACAGCAGACGCACTCTCAGATGATGCACTCCGTCCTCTTCCACCACATAGTGGCTGACGAAACCGAGGTACTGGTCACCGTACAGGAAACCCATATGGTTGTATAATGGCGAACCGGCCTTACCCGGCACAGCGCTCATGGATTCCTGCAGTCCGGACCAGTGGACGAAATCGTCACTGGTGCTGAAGAGGCGATTGCCCTGTGTCCCTCGCAGCAAAGCCACATATCGCCGGTTATGCGGGTCAATCATCAGCGTCTGCGCGTCCCCCACGGGCCCGATGTCGTTCGTGCCGGGACGGGGACGATAATGAAAGATCGGCTCCTGCGAATGGGTCCAGTTGAGGCCATCGGGAGAACACATCGACCAGATTCCGCATTTTCCGACGGCAGCGCACCACGAGCCATCTTCACCCGGGCCCAGACTGGACCACCCGATGGCCTTGTAACGCCGCTGAGGATCAGGGTCAAACGGGTCCCTGAGAACCGACTCCCAGTGATCCATGCCTTCGTGCCAGGTCTGCGGGACGACGATATTATTGTCCCGCGTACTTTGCCCCTGCCAGTTAAACTCGTGCAGGCCGAGATTGGGGCGTTCCCAGTGGACGCCGTCGCGCGAGATCGCATAGTTGAGCGTATACGGCCCATGGGTGGGTACCCGCCCGCGGCGGTCGCCGATAATTCCCTGATACCAGACCTTGAACAACTTTTCCTCCTCATCAAAGATGAACGAGGCGCACGGCCCCCCCATCACTCGTTCCCACTCCTTCTCACCGTCCAGCACCGGGTTATCCGGGTGCTTTTCTGCCGTGTGAAACAGGTGGCGGACATTCTCCAGCAGTTCCACGTGACTCAGATCCACGAACACCTGCGGTGCAGCGGGTGTAAGCTTTCGAGGGGATCCTGCGGCGGTCTTAGTGGCGCTCGGTGATGAAGCGGTGGTCACACTGCTCAGCGACAGTACGGCCGTTGTGGCAGCTCCGCTCCGCAGAAAACCACGGCGGGAGATCTGAGGGATCAGTGAATCGGTTCCCGGGTTCATACAGTGTTCCTGAAAAAAAAGGACGTTCGTGCGAAGTGAGTGAACTGCGGCGTCAAATGGCATCAGAGAAGCGATAGCTGTAGATCGCCCCGCCTTTGATCTCAAAGGTGAGGACCACGCTCCGACCCTGTAACTCGGCCAGATCGGACTTGTCGTTCCAGCGAACCGGCGTGTACAGACGACCTCGATCCGGTTCAATCCGGGATTCGTCGACGGAATAGCCGGGAATCGGGACGCCATCCGGCGCAGCCAGTCCGATACGGACACCACCGTGATCGAGCTGCTCGAAATTGATTTCCAGTTGTGGACGCAGCACTTCAACGGGTCTGGTGATGATTCGCCCGAGGTGTTTTCCGCGCCAGTTGGCCAGCGCAGCAAAACGGTCGAGGCCAATTGTGGCGACACCGATGGACATGGGGATCCCCTTCTTCGGATGGGTCGGATTTCCGCCGCCAGTATAAAAGATAAAGAGCTGATCGCCAATCCGAATCGGCGGATTGTGGGTGGGGTAGATCAGGATGCGGTCGAAGGCTCCTTCCGGCCCGATATCCAGGAACGGGGTTCCCGGCGCCACCCTCTTCCACGGCTGGCCGTCGCGATTACAGATCAGCTCGCAGGTATTTCCGAAGCCCGCATTGCACCATTTTTCCAGGAAACCGAGGTTCAGGTTACCATAGTTGAACGGAGTGATGCCGCCGTGCCATTCAGACAGGCGGCCAAATTCACTGTCTGCCTCGTTGTCGAAGACGATCACCGGATCGGTCCAGTCCTTCAGGTCGGAGCTGGTGCGGATCGCTGCATTGCGTCCACCGCGTCCCGAGGCACGTTCATTCAGCCACCACCGCCGATTGCGGTGGTCACGCAGGACCATCATGTAATCGCCCGTCGCTCCGTGCGAAATACGCCGCGGGGCGCGAGTCCAGTGAATCCCGTCCGGGCTGGTGTCCAGATACTGACCGATAATCGAACGGGCCTGCTGCATCTGCTCGTCGGTGACGTCAGGATACTTGTCCCTGTACGCGTAGGCCCACATCCGATGGTCCTGCATGTTGGCAATCAGCTTGTATCGCCGCTGAGGGTCAGGGTCATCGTCATCGCGGACGACCGTCAGACCATCAAGATTATTCACGACACCAATGACCCTGCCGTTCTCATCCATCGCGGGCAGACCCAGACCACGCCGCGCCAATTCTTCGTCGACGAGGTTTTTCCCGTCCGGCGCGCAGCTATAGAACAGATTGTTGTCTTTGTTGCCGCGAAACTCGACAACGCCCAGATTCGGCTTCGTCCAGTGAAAACCATCGCGACTTTCGGCATACGCGTATCCTCCGCGATCCAGTTCGTCCTGCCGTCTTTCCGTGTTGAAGGCAAAATACCACAGGCGGAGCCGTCCATCCGGCTCCTGCACGACGCTGCCCCAGGCCTGTGCGCGTTCTCCTTCCCAGGGCTGATCCGCCACGACGACGGGTTCCGGGTGCTTCCGAGGCCGGTTCACAACCCGCAACAGGTCTTCCACTTTCTCGACCTCGTCGTCGTCGACGAAGAGGTGCAGTCCCGGATCGTTGAACGTCGCAGGAGCCGCACCGGCGTCGTCTGGCCGGATGGAAGGGGTGACTGCGTGGGTGGCGGGCGCTGTCAGCGAACTCAGCATGTACCCGGTCCCGCCCAGCGAATGTCCCAAAAACGTGCGGCGCCCGAACTGTGTCATTCCACGATCTCCCGTGATGCAAAAACGTTTGTAGTACCGCCTTCAGGCGGCCCGGAGCTCAAAAGTTCAATTGCCGCCTGAAGGCGGTACTACCAACAAAAAGCTGCGCTGCCGAACGAAAGGGGAAGCGGGCGATCACGTCGATCGCGTGGAAGACACCTACCCTCGCTGCCCCCTCACCCTGGCCCTCTCCCCCGAGTACAGGGGAGAGGGGAATTAACAACCCCGCCCCCACCGAGTTACGCGATCCACCAGGAATACAGACGGACGTTCTCCAGATGGAATCGCAGTCGGATCGGACGATCGCTGAGCGGATCGATCAGCGGAGTGTCCCGCCACATGATCCTGTGATCCACGCTGTCGACCGACACTGGCAGGCAGTCACTGCGGGCAAATCCGGGGCAGGGCTCTCCGCGTTCGTCGAGAACCTCCACCCAGAGCCGACCGTAATCAGATTTGACATTGACTCGCAGGTTCTCTCCCTGGAACC
>SYLK01000829.1 GCA_005809115.1 Planctomyces sp.
TCACTCAGCGGCTGGTACAGGCTGATCTCCGGGCTGTGTTTCCACTTCCGGACGCTTTCTAGGTCCAGATAGCATCCGCCAGAGCCATCCCACAACTCAATCCGGAACTGTCGCGCAATCTCGGTGTCCATCCAGTTGCTGCCCACCGGCAGAGAAACAGTCGCCAGCGGCATCCCGTATCGGGCAATGCAAAGTTCTGAGGTCTCCGCTCCGATCACAATGCTGATACCGGTAAAGGATGTATCGCTGCCCGTCGAGAGAATGGCTGCCTCGGCGGCATGAACCACCAGCGGTTCGTAGCCCTGCATCCGCACCAGTCGACACAGAAACTCCTGGTTCAGGGCTGCCCGGTCCGACTGATCATGTGCTCCGGGTACGACGAGTCCACACACGTTCATGCCGGAGGACGGGCGCGGCAGAATCGCTTCCACCAGCATATGCAGCAACTGTCTCGCCGGAGGGTCATCCGTCGGCACAATCCCATCTGGCATCAGCGACGTGCCGGGCAGCCGCGTCAGCCAGTCCACTCGGACCGACTGGTTCCCCGCGACCGCGATTTCTCCCTCACAGACTGCGTGCGGAATTTTCTGCTCTTCCAGAATCCTGCGATGGTGCTCATCGTTCGGGACGATTGCGTATTCAGAACGCTCGGCAAAAATCGTCAGCCGCCCCGGCTGGTCAGGATTGCGAAACGCAGATCGAATTCGACTGCAGCCAAAATCCAGTGCCGTAATCATCAGGCATCCTGTTCTTGCAGAAAACTGAGTGCTCGGTCCAGGCTGCCAGCGCCGGATTCTCGGTTCTGACGCACGTCCGCCTGCGAACGGGTGGCCACCGGGCCTGTTCCCGCAGCACCGGGCAGATCGGATTCCTGCGACGGCACAGAGGACGGTGCCGTGGTCCCCGCTGACACCGCTGTCGGCCGCGCTGTCGAGCCACCGCTGCCAGACCGGAAATGCGGAGGTGTCAGCTGTGTGTGAGCCGCGTCAATTCTGAGTCGACGCGGCCCGGCCGCGTGACCAAACAATGACACCCGGAGCGGCAGTTTTGCGTCGCACAGATCCACCGGCAGACGGTTTCGAATCAGGTCCGTCAAATCAGAGAACGATTCCGCAGCGGTCAGAATTCCGGCCCCGTTCAACAGCTCCGGCTGGTTCACCGCGGCTTCCGGAAGTTTCACGCGGTTTTCAGCTGCGTTCGCGGATGCTGCCTGAGGACTCTGAGCCACGGTTGTCTGCCAGTCAGTGCCGTACCATTCGTGCTGCGCGACCAGACCGCCTGCCGCGGCATTCCGCAGATGTTCCTGCGACTGCAGCAGGTGCGCACTCGGGGATGCAGCCGGCGTCTGAAGCTGCTCCGGCACAGAACGCTCGACGCGAAAAGACACTCCCGGAGTTTCCGGCGTCAGTGTATCCCGAGAGACCGGTGCAGGAATCGCAGCCGTCAGCGTGTGTTGTCGCAGTTCCGCCTCGGACATCAGCCAGCCCGCAGTCACCAGGCCACCCGAGATCAGCAGCCCCCCCACGAAAATCACGTTCCAGAGACTATACGCCGTGGCGTGATCGCCGACCAGGGACACCTCGGCCGGGGGAACCGGTGCCGCCTCCCCCGCGTCCGACATGATCCGGGTGTCGGAATTCGGCAGCTCCGGTGCCGGTGCCGCCGACGGCGGAAGTTCTTCGGGGGCTGACTGCAGGGATACTCCCCGGGCCGACACACCCACGGTCACCGAATCTCCCACAGGCTCACGGGCCAGTTCCTGCTCATGGGCCAGTTCCTGCTCACGGGCCAGTTCCTGCTCACGGGCCAGTTCCTGCTCTCCTGCCGGTTCCTGCCGTTCACTCGTCAGCATCAGCGAACCTGCTGAAAGCGGATCGCCGGAATGGATACCGCCCTCGCGAAACTCAGACACACGGGGCGAAAACCGCGTCTGATCTGCCGTGGCTGCGCCAGCTGGACGGCCAACCACGACAACATCCCCGTGCTGCACGATTTCCCTCAGGTCCACCCTCGTTCGTCCCCGTCCCGGCACCAGGGAATGCAGCTGGACAAACCCCGACCTGTCGCGTGAAACTCCGCAGTGCACCAGCAGGTCTCCCACCGCGACCTGCGATCCCTCCAGTGTCAGACCGCAGACCCGCGCCCCGTCAATCAGGGCCGCGCTCGGCCGGATCGTCCCGGAAGCTGGTCCCACGGCGTAGACAACCACCGCGTCACCAGGTGTCAGCTGAGATGCGGTGCTGACAGACGAGTCCGCCACGATCTCCGATCGCTGGTGAACCTGAACACCGTCACTCCGGATCACCAGCACATGAGATGTGGCAGACATCATCCCGGCCGCATTCAGCGCGTCGCTAAGACTGACAGTGCTGCCGGCAGGACTCTCGTACGTATCGGGACTGAGTACATCCCCCACGACAGCAAATCGGGAAGCAGCAGCGCTGTCCGGCGCTGACAACTGGGCGATCGCGACTGCCGAAACAGACGCTGCCACGGTAAACGTCAGCAGTGACTTGAGCCGAAACATGACCGCCACCTCGTTCTCGGTGTACTTCGCACGCGTTCGGAACATGGCCCGGCAAAAACTGCCGCATGGACGATACCAGACGAAACACACTCCTCTGAAAATCGGCATTCTCCAGTTTCGACATCAGATTTTCCGCAAATCGCGACTGTTCTCCGCCGATCGCGCAGCTTCCCGCGGAGAAGTCGCCGACGGCCAGCAGAAAATGCGGGGCAACCCCACCCGGAACTGACACACCGCGCCGTGCGATATTTTCCGTTTGCTGCATTTCGGTGATTCACCCCGGGTGACAGCCTGACGTATACTCCGCAGATACTCCTCGGATTCATGGTCGCCGTGCCTGTCATTCTCACTGCAGACAGTGGTGTCACATCAGCGATCACCGAGCGGTCCCTGACCAAAGCCCTGCGAGACGACGCATGAGTGCAGACGGTACATTCACGATCGCATGTCCGACCTGTCAGGCCAGACTCCGTCTGAAACTGCAGCCGCCGTTTCCCGAGGGAAAAAAGGTCGTCTGTCCGCGATGCCAGACTTCGATTCGTCTGTCGGACTCCATGGCAGTTACCGCTCCCGCCACTCCGACCGGCGCGGCCAGGCCACCGGCTCAGAGGTTGCCGCCGCCCGACACGCGGGATTCCACCCGCCGATCTGAGAGGAAGGCCGGGAGCGGTACCGAACATCAGCCGGGTCCGACACAGGCCGGTCACAACAAACGTGTGGGCAATGAAGTATACCCGCCCAAAGGGCAGGTGGCGTCGGGCAAAGGGAATTCTGCGGCAGCCGTACCACCGCGGAACGCGACGCCGAAACGTCGCCAGCCCCCGTCCCTGGATCCATGGGAGGCCGAAACTGAGGCGGCGGAACGGCACGAGGACAATCCGTGGGAAGCCAGCGACGTGTTCGGCGATCCGGAACTGGCCGAAGGCGGCCCGTCCGATCCCTGGTCTCCGCCAGCGACGCTGCCACCGCGACGCAAGGCCGTGCGAAACGCGTCCGGCAATCGCGACTCAGCGTCGCCACGCAGCAGTCGTCGCGACTCGCCCCCCCGAATTCAGTCCCTCGGGGTCTTCGGCTGGCTGCTGGCCGGCGCGGTCGGTGGTCTGATCGGTGCTGTCCTGACGACACTGATGGGTTTCACGCATGTCTCGTTCCTGGTCGGACTGATGGCGCTCGTCTCCGGCGCACTGGTTGGTGGCGGTGTACGGTATGCTGCCGGCGATTCGCAGGGATGGGCGCCTGGTCTGACCGCTGCCGCGATCGCCCTGGTCAGCATCATGTGCGGGAAAGTCGGTGCTGCCTACATCAATCTGGGCGACCGGGCTCGCGATTTTCAGACGGCCGCCATTCAGGGCGACGAGAACACCACACAGGAACAGCGGATCGCTCAGCAGACGACGGACCCTCACATGATCGCAGGCCTCGCCGCCGAAATTCAGAACAGCTGGCTGGTATCCGGAAAGATTACTGAAGAACAGATCGAACTGCACGCTGCGGAGCAGTTTCCGGAAGACGTCGAGGATTCCGATGTCATCGCGGAAAACCTGGACGCACCTGACATGGATGCCGGCGGTGAAATCGAGTTTACACCCGTTGACCTCGGGGCAGCGGCCAGCGAACCCGAGACAGCGGAAGAACCTGTACGAGCTGTTCCGGTCGATCCCGCATCCGGCTATCTGCCGGAGGTCTGGCAGGAAGCGACACATCAGTGGGAGTCGCGCTCCGCCGAAGAGAAGCAGGCAAGGATCGCTGAGATGCGGCAGGAGATCGTGGCGAATGAGAAAGCGGTGGAAGAGTTGATTCCCACCGGAAGATTTCTGCTGGCCATTCCGCTCGCGTTCATCAACATTTTCCGGCCCTTCAGCAATCTGCTGCTCCTGTTCAGCGGAATTGCCTCCGCGTTCCGAATCGGTTCCCACCTCGCCTCGTCCGATTAACAGGCTGGTCACTGTTCTGGTTCAGCGGTCGTCGTGGCAACGCGCGCA
>SYLK01000830.1 GCA_005809115.1 Planctomyces sp.
AGTTGATCCACCCGGTGCCAGCTCAGCCGGACAGCTCTCCGATATTTGCTGAACTTGACGGGAAACGCTCTCCGACAGCACTGCCATTTCGCGTCTGCGAATTCGGTAACGTCCTGGAAGCGGAGCCTGATGATTCGACAGACGATTCGACACGTCAGTCCGTGGAGATCCCGGTCGCGCTGAATGGTGTCCTGCGGGATCCGGGCGATGCCGATACATTCCGGATTCACGTCCCGCACCCGGGGACTTTCCGGCTGGAAGCCTTCGCCAGTCGGCTGGGCAGCCCCGTCGATTCGCTCCTCTCGGTCAGCGACACTGCCGGGCGGCTGTTGGGAGTCAGCGACGACGGGGCGGCTCATGACAGTCTCCTGCTGCTGTCGATCCCGGAAAGTGGAGAGTACGACGTCCGGATGACCGACAAACGCGCCAACGGAGGCGAGAATTTCATCTATCGAATCGAGATCTCCGCATGGAGTCCGGAAGTGACTCCTTTCCTTCCCAGACCGAACCGACTGTCGCAGGACGGTCAGGCGATCCTTGTTCCCCGGGGAAATCGCGTACTCGCCAGCCTGGCCTGCCAGCGATCCGGGTTCACGGGCGATGTCCGTCTGACGGCCAGCGGCCTGCCACCCGGGGTGACCGTGGAAGGCGTGGAAATTCCAGCGGACCGATTCTGGGTGCCAACCGTGATTTCGGCAGGCGCCGATGCGCCAATCAGCGGTGCTCTGGTCGAAGTGGAGGCGACCGCGGAAACCGCCGAGGGACCTGTCTCCGGACGCTTTCGTCAGGTGGTTGACCTCGTGGCCGGTTCTGCTGATCAGCTGTTTCTCGCTGCTGAAACAGATCGTCTGGCCGTAGCGGTCGTGGATGACGTGCCGTACTCTGTCAGTCTGGAGCAGCCGGCGGCGGCCCTGGCCGCGGACGGGACTCTGGATCTCCACGTAACCGTCCAGCGCGCGGCGGGCTTCGAGGGCGCAATCGATGTTTCCATTCCGTTTCTCCCGCCCTGGGTCGACGGCCCGGCTGCTGTCACGATTGATGCGGGAGTAAATTCCGCCGTCTACACGTTGCGAGCATGGCCCCGGGCAGAGCCACGAACGTGGATGGTCTGTGCGGAAGCGCGGCCAGGTCAGGTGACTTCAGCCGGGGCCGGTAGCAGCACCGCTGGTTCTTCCCCATCCCGGAGCAGCAGTCGCCGGATCGAAGTCAGTCGACTCGCAGTCGCTTCAGATCTGGTTGCACTGAGAATCGACCGATCTCCGGTATCCGGCCGCCTCGGGCAGATCGTGGCCGAGCAGGGCGTGCCGCTGAAAGTCGAGTGCCCGCTGGAGGGGATCGCTGCACTTCCCGACGAACTGATTGCCGTGCTCGAAGGCCTGCCGAATCGCGTCACGGCCCAGCCTGTGCCTGTAACCTCCCGGCAGCCTGTGATTGAGTTTCACCTGGATCCCGATATCACAGCACCCACTGGCATTCATAACGAGCTGGTTGAGCGACTGACAGGACGGATCAAAGGTCAGGAAATGTCATGGCGCACTGGCCGCGGAAGTTCACTGCGAATCGAGCCGTCCGGCGGGCTCATTCGGGACGCCACGGGCAGACCGCTCACGCGTCTGGAACTGCTCAGACTGTCCGCTGTGAAGCAGCCTTCTGAAAGTACGCCTTCATTGCTGCCCGACGATGTCAAAGCGCCCGTGGAATAGAACATCAACAGGTGTCAGGCCGAAACAGCAGCCTGTCGCAGGAATTCGTCAATTTCAGCCCCCGGGAAACTACAGACTATGTCAAACAGACTCGTTCGGGCAGCGCTGCTGCCGATGGTGGCCGCGATTGTGGGCGGGGCACCGGCCATCAGTGACGCCGATGCGAATCACGCCATTTACAACAGCATCAGAATCAGCCCGGACTCGATTTTCCTCACGGATGGTCGAGACGGACAACGATTTCTGGTGACAGCGGAATGTGCGGACGGGAGTACGCGGGATGTGACGTCCCGGTCCAGACTCGTCATGGCTGAGACAGAATTCGCACGGCTGGAAGGGAACCAGGTCTTTTCACTGGCGGACGGCGCGACAACTCTGCTGGCGCACGTGGATGGACTGGAGGCGAGCATCACGGTCACAGTGGCAAACGCCGGCTGGTACCCGGACCTGAGTTTTCGTTAGGACGTGCTGACCGTCCTGACGAAGGCCGGATGCAACTCCGGCAAGTGTCACGGTGCCGCATCCGGGAAGGACGGATTCCGGCTGAGTCTGTTCGGTTACGATCCGGAAGGAGATCACTTTCGCCTGACACGAGAAATCCCCGGACGCCGAATCAGCCTTCCGGACCCGGAGAACTGCCTGCTGATCAGCAAAGCTCTGGGCAACGTGGATCACACGGGTGGCCAGAAACTCGTTGAGGATACACCACATTACCGCACACTGATCGCGTGGCTGAAGAGCGGTGCAACGGCCGACCAGGTCGAGACACCCGTGCCGACCGGGATAAAGGTTTACCCGGACGAAGCCGTATTTTCCGGTCCTGGCGAACAACAGCCGCTGCTGGTGATGGCATCTTTCAGCGACGGATCCGACCGAGATGTCACGGACCTCTCCGTGTTCATTGGGAACAATGATGCGGTCGCAGCGGTCGACGAGGACGGCCAGGTCACTGGAAACGGATCGGGATCGGCATTCATGATGGCACGATTCGATCGGTTCTCCGAGGGCTGTGCCGTGATCGTCCGACCGGGTTCGTCGTTCGAATTTCCGGAGCTGCCGCAGAGGAATTATATCGATAAACTCGTGCAGGATCGCTGGAAAGCCCTGCATCTGCTGCCGTCTGGAGTCTGTTCCGACGAAGCCTTTCTGCGACGCGCACACGTCGACCTGACCGGCCTGCTGCCAACAGCAGAAGAACGCCAGCAGTTTCTGGCGGACACGAGCGATGACAAACGTGATCAGCTGGTCGACAACCTGCTGCAACGACCCGAGTTTGACGACCTGTGGGTGATGAAATGGGCCGAATTGCTGCAGATCAGGACCGCGAACGGGGTCAGTCCGAAAGGGCTGCTGCTGTATGATCGCTGGATCCGCGATCGCGTCCATTCCGGCATGACGATCGACCAGATTATCCGCGAGCTGATCCCGGCGTCCGGGGGTACGTTCGACAACCCCCCAACCAGCTATTTTCAGACTGAGACAACGCCGCAGCTGCTGGCGGAAAATGTGGCGCAGGCGTTTCTGGGGACTCGCATCCAGTGTGCTCAATGCCACAATCACCCGTTCGATCGCTGGACGATGGACGACTACTATGGATTTGCGTCCTTCTTCAGCCAGATCGGTTACAAACAGGCGCAGGATCCTCGTGAGATCATGATCTTTAATGCGGCTTCCGGCCAGTTGAAACATCCGGTCGACGGACGTCCGGCAACGCCGGTATTCCTCGGTGCAGGTCCGGCGCCACTGACGGGGCAGGCAGACTACCGGGAACTCCTCGCTGAATGGCTGGTTTCCGACGAGAACCCGGCATTCGCACGAACTCTGGCAAATGTTGTCTGGGCTCAGTATTTCGGCATTGGAATCGTTGAACCTGTTGACGACATGCGTGTCAGCAATCCCCCATCGAATCCATCGCTTCTGGATGCACTGGGCAGGAAGCTGTCGGAATACCAGTACGACATCCGGCCCTTGGTTCGGGACATCTGCACGTCCCGCACATGGCAGCTCGAAACGCGGCGAAATCAGTCGAACAGGCTGGACGAACGCCAGGTCACCCACGGGAAAATTCGCCGCATGCGGGCAGAGAGCCTGCTGGACTGCGTCAATCATGTCACGGAAACGTCAGAGGAATTTCGGGGCCTGCCGCCCGGCAGCCGTGCTGTCGAGGTGGCTGACGGTGAGACTCCCCACTACTTTCTGACGACGTTTGGCCGAGCCACACGAGCGACGGCGTGTTCCTGCGAAGTGCGCACGTCTCCCACATTGTCCCAGGCACTGCATCTTCTGAACGGTGATACCATCTCGGGAAAGATTGCGG
>SYLK01000831.1 GCA_005809115.1 Planctomyces sp.
GACAACGTGACTCCGGCCGGACAGACCGGAGGGTTTCTCGGTTCCCTGTGGGATCCGGAGCGATTTGTCGGGGACCCGGCTGCCGAAAGCTATCGCATCGAAGGACTGGCTCTGCCCATCGACCTGTCGCCGGATCGCATGCACGACCGATCGGTCCTGCTGGGCGAGCTGGATCAGCGGCTGCGACAGTTCGAGAATCGGCCAGGCACCAGTGACTGGGAACGATTGTCGCGGTTCGCCATGGACCTGGTGACATCGGGGCAGGCAAAAGCCGCGTTTGATCTGAGCCGGGAGTCCGAATCGGTCCGCAGTCGCTATGGCCGTCATACCTGGGGGCAGAGCTGTCTTCTGGCCCGCCGACTGATCGAAGCCGGTGTTCGCCTGGTCCATGTCAACTGGCCACGGGAGCCGGGTGACAATGCCGTCGACAACCCCATGTGGGACACGCACGCCCAGAACGCTGACCGCCTGCAGGACGTGCTGTGCCCGCTGTTTGACGTGACTTTCGCCGCCCTGCTGGATGATCTGGAAGATCGCGGTCTGCTGTCAGAAACACTGGTTGTGGCCATTGGTGAATTCGGTCGGACACCGAAAATCAATGCTCAGGGTGGCCGTGACCACTGGGGATCCGTGTTCTGCGGAACACTGGCAGGTGCCGGCATTTCCGGGGGGCAGGTATTTGGCGCCAGCGACCGCAATGGTGCCTATCCGGCAGTGGATCCGATTCGTCCGCATGACCTCACAGCGACCATTTTTCATCTTCTGGGCATGCAGCATGACGGCGTTTTTCCGGACCGGACGAATCGGCCGCAGCCGCTGACAAAGGGCGAGCCGCTGTACCGTCTGCTGGGGGCACAGCCCGCAACCTCCGAACGCCGCGAGTCGGATGGAGATGAACGCCTCGTGCCGGCGTTTGACGACACCCTGGTGGTCAACACGGATTTTCGCGCATCAAACCTCCACGCCATCGCGCCCGCTTCCCGCACAAAGGGATGGCGGGCTGATCCGCTGACAACTGAAACCGCTGCGGGCCTGCTGGTACGGCATGTGGCAGGTGCTCAGCCCCATGTGCGGATGGGAGTCCCTGACAGTCTGAACGGCAGCGACGTGCTGAAACTGAATTCCGGCACCGGCTGTCTGTTGGCTCAGGAAATCAGAAATGCACGCGGTGGTCATTACGTGTTCAGCGCACGCATCAGCGGAGATGGCTCGTCACCAGAGCTGTTCCGCCGTTGTTTTGCCGAGGCGTTCGGCTGCCGGCTGCTGCTGTTTCGATATCGAAATCCGCAGAAGTCACCGCGGGAGGTGGAGGAACTGGCAAGTCAGGAGTTTCAGCCGGTGTGGAGCAGCGTGGCAGAGCCAGTGCGATTCACAGTCTCGCGATTTCTCGGTTCCACGATTCCAGGAACGAATTTTTCGATCGGGAATGGTCTCGGGATCGCCATCGTGATGGATGTGACGTCGCCGGTATCGTTCCGAAAGGGTGAGTTTGTGGCGATCCGGGTTCACGACATTGCGCTGGAATTCACGGCGCGGATGCGAGACGACACGGTCACCGTGTGAAGGCACAGGGCCGACTTAGACACGCACCAGTTTTGTGACACGTCCGGTGGCGACCCATTCAGCGACAAAGATGTCGCCGTTGGGACAAAAACAGGCATCGTGGGGGTGCACAAACTGGCCATCAACCCATTCGTCCGGCTGACCCCGCAGATCCTTAATCTGCCCCAGCCAATCTGCTGCAAGGCCGAGCCTGACGACAACCTGGTTCTTTTCATTGAGCAGGAAAACGCAGGCCTTCAGCTCCGGCACAAGCATCAGATTCTGCCATGTGTCAATATTTGCCGGGAGGCCGAAACCGGACAGGGTTTCCAGATACCTGCCGTCCATGCTGAAGATCTGCAGGGTGTCGTGCGGCTGGCTGCAGCCACTGCGGGAGCACCGGCCAGCAGCGCCGTACCGGCAGAAAATCTGCCGTACTGTCGGCTACCGTTTCGGCGGGTTCCGGGTGCCACCGGCCGCAGATTTCCGGGGCACGTCATTTTTCTCGTCGCGTGCCGCGGGACTGGCTGTCGTTCCGGCGGCTGAAGCTTTGGCGGGCTGTCGGGTAGCTTCCAGCTTGTCGCCCTTCAGCAGAGTCTGCACAGCCGTTTCCAGATTGGCTGTCGCGATACTGCCCGCCACGATACCGTCACGGTCAATCATGAACATCGTGGGGACGGACACGATTCCGAAGTCCCGCGCAAGTTCTCCGTCCGTGCCTCCTGCGTCACGGATGCTCTGCCACTTGATTCCGTGCTGTTTCAGATATGGCTGCAGCACGTCGGCGCTGGAGTCCAGATTGACGCCCAGAATTTCGAAGCCGCTGGATCGGTGTTTTTCGTACACTTCGTGCAGTGCCGGCAAGTCATCGGTGAATGGGCGAGCCCAGGTGGCCCAGAATACGACCAGGGTGACCCGGCCCTTATACTGCGCGACCGACAGGGGCTGACCTGCCAGAGACCGACCTGCCAGTTCGATGCGTGTCCCCGTCAGCGAGAGCCGCTTCAGGGCGCCTCTTGCGCGGATCCCTGCGTTGGTTCGCTCATAGTCCTTCGCCAGACGCTGGTACCAGCTTTTGGCATCATCCAGCCGCCCCATCAGTTCCAGGCTGATCGCCAGCTGAACGATCGCATCCGACGTGTCCTCGGACTTCGGCCATCTCTTTGCAAAAGCTTCCAGTTGTGAGAACCACCAGGTCTGAGCTTCACCCTGTTCCGTTTCATTGGCGGCTTTCTTGAGACGCACGGCATATTCCGCCTGCAGCCGACGGAACGAAACGTAACCCAGCAGGTCGTCGCTGGCTTTGACTTTCTCCTGCAGTGCGGCCAGACGATTCAGGCCCTCCGGATACTCCCCGGTCTGTGTTCCCAGTCCGATGCCGTCAGCGAACTGCCTGGTCCACTGCAGCCGGTCTTCCTCCGACTGCGGCAGCAGCATCAGCTGTTCAATCAGGTTGGCTCGGCGGATATTCCATGCGGCCAGGTCGGCCGGAACAGCATCGGCCGCGGGACTGGTTTCATCGACCTTCTGAAGGTCTGCCAGCAGTTTCTGCATCTCCGTTGACATGGCTTCGCCACTGCCGCCTTCCGCCGCCAGCCGGGGCTGCATCAGAATCCCGCCCAGCTGAATGGTGGTGGTCCCGGTACCTTCCATGGGGGCCGGCAGCTGAGTCAGCTTCCACACTTCGTCCACGCGAACCATCTCACCGATCATCACCAGATCGTGTTTTTCGCCGTTCTGCACGATGGCCATGGCGTTTTCGAGCACAAACAGATCCTTCGCCGCCCGCCCTTCTTCGGCCGGAATCAAACCCGGCACGGGGGGATCAAATCGGACCCACTTCGCTCCCTTCCCGACAACCTTTGTGGCCGTCAGCGTCTTCCGCAGGCGTCCCGCCAGATCAGAACTGGATTCCTGCAGCTGCTTTGCGACCTCGGGGCTGACCTGCAGCTGGTCGATCTCTGCGGGTGCGATCATCACCGAGGACAGAGCGGCCGCATCACCACGAATCATCGCCTCGACCGCGATCATGGCGGCTTCCTGTGCGGACAAAATCTTCCACTCGTCGATTCGCCCGTCTTCGTTCGTATCCAGCCCCCAGCGAGATCCGCCCCAGTTCATCCAGCGAAACTGATCGGCCTTCTCGTTTCGATTGCTGTCAATTTCGCGATAGACCTCGAGCCCCATGCGAAAGTATCGGTATACGTCAACCTTGCGGTCGGCATTCGTGTCGGTGAAGCGACGCAGCACCTGCCCCGCCGGGCCGAACACAACATAACCTTCCTGGCCCTTGCCGCGTTCAATCTCCACACGACACCTGGCGACCTCGCCAGC
The DNA here is from genome assembly GCA_005809115.1 of Planctomyces sp. Lineage (GTDB taxonomy): Bacteria > Planctomycetota > Planctomycetia > Planctomycetales > Planctomycetaceae > F1-80-MAGs062. The sequence goes on from SYLK01000831.1 coordinate 3,877, forward strand.
TTCGGGAATGTCGTACTCCACATCCGCATGGATCGGACGATAGGATTTGAGGATCTCCCCCGCATCCGGTGTCTGCGCCCCTGCGACACCAGACGTCACCGCCACTATCGAGAGGCTTCGGATTGCCGTCTGAACGAAGTGCGTAAACCGCATCCCTGCGACTCCGTAGATATCACCATTTGAAACTGACTAGATCCCTGAGGTCGGCACGTCTATGATCAAACCACGGTTCGCGTCACCATCAGTTTTGGCTGGACTTCAGCCAAAATCGGAAAATTTTCCGATTCGGAAATCTGCTTCGCGGTCCGCCGACCGGCTCAGTTTCCCGCGGAAATTCCCGGGCCACTGTCCCGGTCAGCCTGCCGACGTGGTACTTCGCTTCCACTGGATAATATCATC
>SYLK01000832.1 GCA_005809115.1 Planctomyces sp.
AGCATGCAGTTTCATCGCTGGCTGTGGAACAGCATTTACGACAACAAACCTTATGATCGCATGGTGCGTGAGATCATTTCGGCTTCCGGTGATTCTGCGATCAATCCGGCCGTGACCTGGTTTCGCGATGTGGATACCGTGGAAGAGCAGGTCGAGGATACAGCGCAGCTGTTTCTCGGTCTGCGAATTCAGTGTGCCCGCTGCCACCATCATCCGTTCGAGAAATGGAGTCAGGATGACTACTACGGGCTGGCAGCTTTTTACAATCGGATCGGCCGGAAGGTAATTCCCAACGCCAGCGGCGCTATGCGCGATCGCCGGGTGTTTCACAATGAAGGTATTGCCACCGCGACGAATCCGCGGTCAGGAAAAGGGCTGCTTCCGACCGGACTCGGCGTCGGTGCGCCCTACACCATCGCGGCTGATCAGGACCCACGCGTGCGACTGGCGGACTGGATGAGCGATCCGGCCAACCCATTTTTCGCCAAAGCTCTGGTGAATCGCTACTGGAAGCACTTCTTCAATCGAGGAATTGTCGAGCCCGAAGATGACATGCGGGCGACGAATCCACCGTCCAATCCGCAACTCCTGGACGGCCTGGCAGCGCGGTTCATCGAGTCTGGTTTCGATCTGAAGGATCTGGTTCGCACCATCTGCCGATCCGGCACCTACCAGCTTAGTTCACTGCCAAACGAATACAACGCCAGCGACAAGCAGAACTTTTCCCGATACTACCCGAGGAGGCTGAGTGCCGAAGTCCTGTACGACGCCTTTCACCAGGTCACGGGCAGCACTCAGGATTTCAGCGGTATGCCGCCGGGAACTCGGGCTGTTCAGCTGGTGGACGCTTCCAGCGGGCCCTACTTCCTGCAGGTATTCGGTCAGCCGAAGGGCGATACCGCCTGTGAATGCGAACGCAGCATGGAGGCCAATCTGGCGCAGAGCCTGCATCTGTTGAACGGCAAGGAGATTCAGGACAAGATCGCCGGCGACGGCGGCCGGGCTGCGGCCCTGGCCGGCGACACGGCAAGATCGCATGAAGTCCGGATGACGGAACTCTATCACTGGGTCTTCGGCCGTTCGCCGAACGCTTCAGAACTGGAAACTGCGATCAGCTATCTGAATCGCAACCAGGAGAATCCACGGCTGGGCTACGAGGACATTCTGTGGGCGCTGATCAATACCAAGGAATTCCAGTTCAATCATTAGTCCGGTCATTCGAAATGCGCCGCAGCAGTCGCATTTCGGAAATTCTGCTGGATCGCGGTTCCGGCTGACTGTCAGTGTCTCCGGAATCGCCGATTGCCCCATAATCTGCTGGCCTCCACTTGGCACTGCGCGCCAGGATCCCCAGCCTCGCGCAGTGCCTTCTCCCTGATCTCCCTCCTTCCTGCATCCGGACGACCTGCGTTATGAAACGTGCCCTGACTGGCATTGTCGTGCTTGCCGTTGCCGGATTCACGATGTCTGAGTTTGCGGCCGGCCAGCTCCCTCAGACGCGACTCTCCTCGCTGTTCCCACCCGGTGGGCAGCGCGGAACGACCGTGGAAGTGACGGTGAGCGGCGGCACGGACCTGGACGAAGTCGATCAACTGATCCTCAGTCACGCGGGAATTTCGTCGGCTCCCAAACTGGATGCGGCCGGTAACCCGGTGGTCGGCACGTTCATTGTCTCGATTGACAGCAGTGTCCCGCCGGGACTGTATGATGCACGCATACGGGGACTGTTCGGAATCAGTAATCCTCGCATTTTCCGGGTCGATACGGTGCCTGAGTTACAGGAAACGGAGCCAGACAACAGTGCGGCTCAGGCCACGGTGGTGGCCATGAACAGCGTGGTCAACGGCCGATCCAATGCCGCGCTGGACGTCGATTACTATCGATTCTCCGTCGGGGCGGGACAGACCGCCGTGATTCGGTCTGAGGCGGCGCGAATTGATTCGCCGATGCAGCCTCTGCTGCAGGTGTTCAGCGCTGATGGTCGGCGTGTCGCCCAGTCGCAGCGGACTTTCGGTCAGGATGCGACCGTCGTAGTGACGGCGGAGACCGCGCAGGAGATGCTGCTGAAAGTCTCCGATGTCGTGTACGCCGGGGGGCCGGATTTTACGTACCGCCTGGCGATCGACACACGCCCGCTGGTGGATTTCGTGCAGCCTCTGGTTGTCTCCGCTGACCAGCCCACCACGGTGAAGGTATTCGGACGATATCTGCCGGACGGCCAGCCGGTCGATCTGTCGATTCAGGGGATTCCGCTTCGCCAGAAGGAGATGACGATCCTGCCGGAGCCAGCCGGCATCGGATCTGCCGGGTTTGCTGCGTTTTCTGCTCCGCTGGACGCAATGTGGTGGAACGGAGTTGATGGAAATCTGATTCCCCTGGCGCGCTCGGAGACCGCGGCCGTGACCGACGACGAAAGTGCCGGCGAGCAGATCGTGACGGCCCCGGTCCAGATCAGCGGGCACTTCGCAGCAATCGGCGATGAAGACATCTGGCGCTTCGCTGCCCGAAAGGGAGACACGTGGTGGATTGAAGTATTCGCGCACCGGCAGGGACTGATCACCGACCCCCTGCTGCTGGTGGAACAGGTTGTGACCGCCGCGGACGGAAAGGAGACCTATAGTCGCCTCGGCACCGAGGATGACGACAGACAGGATCCGGGCGGCGCGGATCTGCCCACCCTGAGTGCTGATCCAGCGTTTCAGCTGGTGGTTCCCGAAGACGGAACGTATCGGATTCGTCTGCGTGATCGCTATGGCGATTCACGCGGAGATCCGCGACTGGGATATCGGCTTTCCATCCGGCCGCCCCGGCCGGACTTTCGCCTTGTCCTGTTCGACGCGTATCCGTCAGCGGATGGTAAAGCTCCCCCCACATCAGGTGCCGTCAGCCTGAGAAAAGGTGGCTCATGGCAGACCACTGTGTACGCCTACCGTCGTGACGGTCACAATCAGCCGATTCGCGTTGAGTTCAGGAACCTGCCGGCCGGTGTCACATCTCCGGGTGCCACGATTGGTGCTGGTCAGGTTTCAGCCACACTGATTCTGACGGCCTCAGAGGCGGCCTCTGAGCTGGCAACTCCGGTTCAGGTTGTTGGCCTGAGCGGCGATGGCGACACGCGACAGACGGCGATCGCCCGAGTGGCCACGCTGGTGCATGATGCGATCAATGGTCTGCCACGTACGGCCAGAATGTCGGACTCTCTGGTTGTCGGTGTCATGCAGGACCAGGAGCCGTTTTCGATTCAGATCGGGCCCACCGTTGTCGACGTCAGTCAGGATCAGCAGCTGCTTCTTCCCGTCACCATTCAGCGCCGGAGCGGATTCGAGGGCAAGGTTGATCTGGCGTTCTCGGGTGTCCCGGCCAACGTCGATGCCCCGGCTCTGGCCATTGAACCGGGAAGCGTCTCGGCAACGGCTCGCCTGTTCTTCAAGGACAACGCACCCGTCACAGTCAGCACGCTGGTGCTGCATGGAACGTCGGCCGTCCCGTACCGTCGCAACCCCTGGCAGGCGGAACGGGCTCAGCAGAAAGTGAAGGATGCCGAGTCGCTGCTGGCGACACGGCAGCAGATGGCGACGGAGACGACCGCGGCGCTGGAAGCCGCACAGAACACGATCAAAGCGTCGACAGAACAGATTGCCGCACTGGGGCAGGCTGTCAGTGACCTCGCGGCCGGGCAGCAGCAGCTGCAGAAGGACTTTGGGATTGCGGTCGCCGAATACCGCAGTTCGAATGACGAGCTGAGAGCGGTGCGGGAGAAGCTGGTGGCGGCGACCGCGGCAAAAGATGGTTCGGTGGAGGATGTTGACAAGGCTCTCACCGAGGTCGCGGCAGCCACGGCCGCCGGTGAAGCGGCTGCCGCCCGCGTCACAGCGCTGACAGCGAAGGCGCAGGAACTCTCGGCTGCTCTGACTGCCGCCCGCGAGCTGGAGAAGAGCAAGTCCGACGAGAAGGCCGCCGTTGAGGCCCGAGTTCCGGACCTGATGAAGCAGGCCGAAGCAGCCCAGGCCGCTGTCGCCGCCGCTCAGAAGATCGTGGAAGAGGCTCAGGCTGCCAAAGCTGCGGCTGACGCTGTCCTGAAGACGGCCGAGGACGCATCAAAGCCAAACAATGTCAATGTGCGACTGGTTTCCACGCCGGTGCTGCTGGCTGTCCATCCTGCACCCGGCAAGCTCGCGGCTGATGTCCCGAATGGCGGAGCCCTGAAGAGGGCGAGCACGCTTCCCGTCAAAGTTACCCTGACACGCAGGAACGAGTTCTCAGGTCCAATGCACGTGTCGCTCGTCGCTGCGGGAAGCTCCGGAGTCTTTTCAGATACCGTCGTGGTTGCGGCAGATCAGGCCGAAGCCACCATTACGATTGCAGCTCGCGCTGACTCCCCCGTGGCCGACGTCGCCAACACCGTTGTGCGCGCCACCGGCGAGTTCAATGGGCGAGCCGCTTCGATTGATATTCCCATTACGCTCAAGGTGACAGAATGAACTTCAGATTCTCTGAATTCCCGCGACCACTTTCGCTGTTCCGGATCGTGTCGCTGAGACTGCCCGCTCGGAAACTGGCGCTGATCTGCTCCG
>SYLK01000833.1 GCA_005809115.1 Planctomyces sp.
CCGGACCACCTGCCGTCGCAGCCGCACAGGTCACATAGACGTTGTCCAGCGGATCGCGCGCCGGATGATCTTCGGGGATGTTCAAGGCTTCAAAGTTGTGATGCTCGTCTTCCAGCTCCGGTCCCTCCACGACCGTAAATCCGAATCGTCCCATCAGATCGCGGAACTCACCGATCGTCCGAGTGATCGGATGCAGCTTGCCAATCCGCGGCTGCTCACCCGGCAGCGTCACGTCGAACCCGCTTGTCGCCACCGCCTTCCGCGCAGCCAGTGCCGCCTGCCGCTGCTCCAGCGCCGCTGTCACCGCACTGCGAACCTCATTGAACCGTCGGCCGACCCGCGGCTTGTCGTCCCCCGTCGCCTGCCCCACCAGCTTCTGCAGGTCCCGGATTGTCCCGTTTTTCTGACCCAGCCACGCAATCCTTACCGCCTCCAGCGCATCCGCCGTCTGCGCATCACTGATCGCAGCCAGCGCTGCACACTCAAATGCATCAAACGTCGTCAGGATCTGTGACATCTTCCAATTCCGAACAGCAGTTTCCGGTCAACGAAAAAAGGCGAGTCTCCCCGGCACTGAGGATACTCGCCCTGTGTCACCGCTCAGCGTTCCCTGAATGATCAGGCCGCAGCCACAGAACCCCGGGCCGCCTGAGCGACAGCAAAAACCTCATCAAAGATCGCCGGGTCAGAAATCGCCAGCTCACTCAGCGTCTTGCGGTTCAATTCAATATTCGCCAGAGACAGACCATGAATGAATCCGGAATACGACATCCCACGCGCGCGACAGGCCGCTGTCAGCCGAGTGATCCACAGTGACCGAAAATCACGCTTCCGCAGCCGCCGGTCATGCGTCGCAAACGCTCGCGCGCGAACCAGCGTCTCCTTCACACTCCGCAGCAGCTTGCTGCGGCCACCCACGTTCCCGCGAGCTTCCTTGAACAAACGGTTCCGTGATCGCCTTCGCGCTTTACCTGAACTTACACGCATCTTTCCAGACCTTCAGTAACTCAAACCCAGCCTGACGAACCCGCCATTCCTGTTACGGCAGGCCCACACCGTGACGCACCGCAGACAACAGCACCACAACAGACTACAAACTCGGCCGCAACGCCTCCACAATGTTCCAGGCATCTTTCCCCACCACGACTCCGTCCTGACGAAGACCCCGACCCCGCTTGCCGTTCTTATGGCTCATCAAATGCCCGCGAAATGCCTTGCGGTGCTTGGCCTTTCCCGAAGCCGTGATCTTGAACCGCCGCTTCATGCCCTTGTGAGTTTTCTGCTTCGGCATCTGAACGTATCCATCACTGAAACTGAACTGATGTACATTATTCTGGCACATTGAGCGGGGCAGTATAGCGTCTGGCAGGTGCTGTTGCAAAGGACGCCTGACACGGAACGCCGAGAATTTCCCGTGCGGCAGCGAAAAACCTCGGAACTTCGGCGGTTATCGTCAGAGCCGGACGCCGGACCGCAGGGGCTCAACTGCCATTTTCCAGTGCAATCTCAATTCCACACAGCACAGGGTGAATGGAACCCGCGATCGGGTCGAGAACCAGCAGGAGATCATCATTCACGGCGATTCCCCGGTATTCCCGCACCAGAGGTCGCCGGTTCTGGCCGGTCTGAGCGAGCACGTCCAGAGCCTGCTCGACTTCGTCGCCCTGCAGCAGCACGCGGAATCGTCGCTGGCCCGCTGTGACTGATCGGTCAGGTACGTCGCCGGGTTCAGCGAAATGCAGTCGCACGGTATACTTTTTCGGGGGTGGTGCAGATCGCCGATCCAGCGTCATCCGCAGCGACAGAGGCCCTTCGAACCCCGAGGCAGCAACCCACGGCAGCCCCGGAATCTCTCCCGGCGGGACGTCCGGCGTGCCGGAGACCAGGGTCGAATGGTATCGGAACGGTCGCCCCGCACTTCCCCCGACGAACTCAATCGGGATGCCCGGAGATGGTCCGGCCACGGGCGGATATTCCGTCCAGAGAGTTCCGTCGTCGGCCATCCGATCACCCGGCGCATTCAGGTTGATGCCGGACCGGATGACGAATTCCTCTTCACCAGGCGGAGGCAGCGTGCTGCAGGTCCAGATTTCCGCATCCGGCTGATGGACCATCGCAAGGGATGTCTGGTTCTGATACGAACAACTGCAGGTTCGAGTGTAATCGGGCGCACTCAGGACTCCGTCTGCCGGTACCAGATTGGGCGTACAACTGGATTTGAAACCGCCGAAGTTTCCCGTGCCTCCGTCCCGTGCCAGGTCAAAGAACCCGGCTGCACCCGAGCGAAACGTGAGCAGGTGGCTGCACGCCAGCACCGTCCCGCAGCCGTACGTCCGAGTGTGCGTCCATGGCAGCTCGCGGCCTGTCATCGGATGGCGCCGATTAATCGTCTCACCGGTCAGAATGCTCACGCTGCCATCGTTCCGGCCTGAGGAAATCACCTGGTCAGCTGCGATCACAAGGGGTCCGGTGTAGTTCCACGGGCGGTCCCACAGAATCGTTCCGTCGTGGCCACGAAACGCCAGGATGCGATGCGATTCCTCGTCCGGCAGAACTTCTCTTCCTCCGGTACGCCCACCCTGGATCAGGATGTCGTGCGTGTCTGAATATCCGAGCCACGTGCCGAAGACATTCTCGACGGTGCTCCACAGTGTCTCGCCGGTTCTCAGGTCGAATGCCGTCAGCCGCGGCTGTTCGTGGAACTGTCGCCCGCGCCGGGCGAGCAGTTCCAGGACACCGTCCGACAGCCGATCAATCACGAACAGTTTTCCGGCGACAGGGACGATCGCATTATGACGGTATCCACGCTCAGCCTCGTGCGTCCACAGGACTTCCCCTGTGTAACGATTCATCACGACAAGCCGACGACTGCTCGTGGCGTTCCAGTTTTTTTCACCGATCCGGCCGTCGTCAAACAGATGCGGCGATGCCCCGGCGATCAAAAAGTCACCCCACACGCCCAGATAACCCCAGCCGGATGACCCATCCCGTCCGGCAGCGGGCGGCAGCCGGAAGGTGGACAGCGTCCGGCCGCTTTCAGCATCCAGTCGATGGCATTCGTCCCGGTACACAACGTAAACGCTGTCCGGCAGTGTCACATAATTGCTGCCAATATAGTTGGCACCAGGCTGATTGTTGATATAGACCCGTTCGGTAAACGAGTGGTTATTGGCTTTGTAGGGAAAGCCGATATCCGGAAATTCCCGCCGCCACAGGGTTCGTCCGGTGTAGACGCAGCGGGCACTGAGCGAGTCCACGCCTTCGATGACGAGTCGGCCATGCGCCACCTGAGGAATTGGCCCCTGACCGTGACGTGGCAGAGCATCCCGGTTGGACGGACCTCCAAACCACAGCAGTCCCAGAGGTGCTTTCACCAGCTGGTCGCCGGAATTCAGGGTATTGCCCGAACTGGCATACTGATGCGTCCACTGCCCCGCGCCCGGCAGCGCACCGGAGCGGGTCAGGATGGTATAGTCGCCGCTCCGGCCGATCACGGCTCCCTGCAGCGTCTCGGCGACAGCCGTGGCCGCGGCAGGTGACTTCTGATCGGGCCTCATTCTGATCCAGGCCGCGCCACCGTAAGGTCGCAGGACATGGAACAGACTCCGGAAGAGTGCATCTGTCTCGTGACTCGCTGCGTTGTCGCTCGCGGCACCGCCTCTGACCTGCTCGGAGACCACAAGATCCGCGAAATAGGGCGGGAAGGGACAGGTGTCGGGATTGGCCAGAATCACATGAACCCGTCGGCCATAGACCCCGGCGTCATCCAGCTGACGACGAATCCGATGGACGCGATCCGCATTGTCGTCTGCCGCAATCACTGTCAGCTGCGTCCGCCGCACCAGTGCAGCCATGAGCTGCCCGTCGTCCAGCCCATGCACCAGCACAATCCCGGAGGATTTGCCGGAATCTCGCAGCAGCTGATCAACTTTCCGATCCCACGCGGTCTCGTCTGCAGCGAACCGGCTCGGCGGGAGCAGCGGCGGGGAATGCCCACCGTCCCCAGGCGTTTCCGAATTCAGCGCGCCCGCCGCAGCGGCACCGGCCCCGAAACAGTGCAGGCCGCCCTCCCGCGTCACGACGAACAGCCGATCGTCACCGGCCAGCACATGGTCAATCATGCCCCGCACCGATTGCTCCCACACGAGCCGCAGGGGGGCACCTGGTTCGCCCCACTCGATTGCACCGACGCCGCCGCCTGCCGTCTCGGCCAGGATCTGCGAGCCACACTGTATCAGGATCCG
>SYLK01000834.1 GCA_005809115.1 Planctomyces sp.
GGAACGCCGTCGCCAGGGGCCTGAAGCAACAGCCCTGGGTCAAGACAAGTCTCGCCCCGGGCAGCCGGGTTGTGACGGAGTATCTCGAGAAGGCGGGACTCGACAAGCCGCTGGATGCGCTGGGTTTTCAGACGGTTGGTTACGGCTGCACAACGTGCATCGGGAACAGTGGTCCTCTGCCTGAACCTGTTGCTGCGGCAGTGACCGCGGGCGATCTTGTGGCGGCAGCCGTGCTGTCGGGACATCGCAACTTCGAAGGCCGGGTGAATCCCCTGGTCAGGGCAAACTACCTGGCGAGTCCGCCGCTGGTCGTGGCGTATGCGATCGCGGGCACCGTGGATATCGACCTTGTCAACGATCCACTGGGAAATGATCCCCAGGGACGGCCGGTTTATCTGCGAGACATCTGGCCGACACAGCGGGAAATCGCGGCCACGATGGACTCGTCTATGTCCCCCGCGATGTTTACACAGCAGTATGGCATGGCCACGCAGGGACCGGAAGAATGGCAGAAGATTCGCAGCAGCGACGGTGACCTGTACCAGTGGGATGCTCAGAGTACTTACGTCCAGGAGCCACCCTTTTTCGTGGACATGCCGGCCCAGCCATCCCCCATCACTCCGATTCAGGGTGCCCGGTGCCTTGTTTCCGTGGGAGACTCCACAACCACGGACCACATCAGCCCGGCCGGGTCCATCAAACCGTCCAGTCCGGCCGGGACATATCTGCAGTCCCTCGGCGTCACGCCGGCTGACTTCAACAGCTACGGTGCCAGACGCGGGAACGATCGAGTGATGACCCGCGGCACATTTGCCAATATCCGTCTGAAGAATCTGATCGCGCCGGGCACTGAAGGCAGCGTGGCCATCCATTTTCCGACCGGCGAACAGACGTCGATCTACGATGCGGCCATGAGATACCGTCAGGCCGGCATCCCCCTCGTCGTGCTGGCGGGGGCAGAGTACGGCACCGGATCATCCCGCGACTGGGCGGCCAAGGGCACCTATCTGCTGGGGATTCGCGCTGTGATCGCGACCAGTTTTGAACGCATCCATCGATCCAACCTCGTGGGGATGGGCGTGCTTCCGCTGCAGTTTCGTGAAGGCGAGAGTCGGGAAAGTCTTGACCTGGACGGTTCAGAGGTCTATGACATCCGGCTGGACGATCGCCTCGCGCCAGCGCAGGCTGTGGAAGTCACGGCGAGAAAATCGAATGGCGACGAGGTCCATTTCGTGACGACCTGCCGGATCGATACACCCGTGGAAGTCGTCTACTATCGAAATGGCGGTATCCTGCATACCGTTCTGCGGCAGCTGGCGGCGGGCTGAAGATTCCTGAGCCGGACGCGCAGGATGCTGGTCTGCCGGCCAGTGGCACTGGACCAGACAGCCTGTGAGATCTCAGTTCTCCGGAAATCAGACGGCTGAAGCGGTTCGCGCGACTGCCATCGGTCCCGATGTCGGTCACCTGGTCGATTGACGTGGCGCACCTGTTCGTGGGCTGCCGTGATGGTCTGGTGCGACGGATCGATCCGGGAACTGCCACAGTAACACTCGAATATTCGGTAATGGCTGACTGGATCTGCAGCCTTGCGTTGCATCCGTCGGGTGAGTGCCTGGTCGCTGGTGGTGGCGATGGAACCGTGCGGGAGGTATTGCTCACGGACCTGCATCAGCCGCGTGACCGGGGCGGACCGAATTGCTCACGCTTCGGAGCAGGTTTCCGATGCTGGCCAAAGCAAACGGGATTTGTGAGAATTCGGGGGTCGCAGGATGATGTCGATGCACATTTTCTGTCACCTGTCCGCCCTGCAGGCTCAGCAGTTGCTGACACGGGATGCCACGGGAATTCAGGAGCAAGTTACAGTGAGAACCGTTTTTCGTCACCAAGTCAGCACGGGGATCTTTCTGGTTTGCCTGCTGTCTGTCGGCCTGATGACTCGTCCCGCCATCGGCCAGACGGGAACATCCCTGTCCCCGGTCGTCACGTCACGGGTGAGTGCCGCGGAGACCAGGATTGCCGACCGTTCACCCGAGACGGCCGTTGCTGGCCTCGACGTCGCCGATGGTCTGGAGGTCACGCTGTTTGCGTCGGAACCGTTATTGCTGAGTCCATCCAATATCGACGTGGATCATCTCGGCCGCGTGTGGGTCTGCGAAGTGGTGAATTACCGTCGGTTTGCCAACGGAAACAATCCGGATCGTCCCGCAGGTGACAGGATCCTGGTTCTGGAAGACAGCGATGGTGACGGTCGCGCCGACCGTCAGACGACGTTCTATCAGGGCAGCGACATCGATTCAGCGCATGGTGTCTGCGTCCTGGGCAACCGCGTCATCGTGTCCGCCGGCGACAGCGTGTTCAGCTTCCACGATGACAACGGCGACCTGAAGGCAGATCGCCGGGAAGTGCTGTTCACCGGAATCAAAGGGATTCAGCATGATCACGGAATCCACAGTTTTCTGTTCGGACCGGATGGTCGCCTGTATTTCAATTTCGGGAACAACGGTGAAGAACTGCACCGGCCGGACGGGGCTGTCGTGGTTGACATCGCCGGCAATGAAGTGCGCGCAATCCGGCGTCCGTATCAGGAAGGCATGGCCTTTCGCTGCGAACTGGATGGTTCGGACGTCGACACACTCGGCTGGAATTTCCGGAACAACTGGGAACTCTGCGTGGACAGCTTTGGCGGCGTCTGGCAGTCTGACAATGATGACGACGGCAACCGCAGTGTGCGGATCAACTTTCTGATGGAATACGGCAATTACGGTTATAAGGATGCCCTGTCGGGGGCCACCTGGCAGACCGAACGGAGCAACCTGGAGGAAACGGTGCCATTGCGACACTGGCACCAGAATGATCCCGGTGTGGTTCCCAATCTGCTGGTCACAGGGGGTGGTTCGCCCACGGGCATCCTGATCTACGAAGGTGATGCGCTTCCGCAGCGTTTTCTGAATCAGCTGATCCATTGTGACGCTGGCCCGAATATCGTCCGCAGCTACTCAGTCCGTGACTGTGGCGCCGGCTACCAGGCCGAAATTCACGACATGCTCTCGGGAACTCGCGATCAGTGGTTTCGCCCCTCGGATGTCTGTGTGGCGCCTGATGGTTCTCTGATTGTGGCAGACTGGTACGATCCTGGAGTGGGGGGGCATCGTCAGGGCGACGTCGATCGAGGACGTCTGTTCCGAGTGTCGCTGCCGGGACGCAGTTACAGGATGCCGACACACGACCTGGACACAGTGACCGGTGCCGCCGTGGCACTGAAGAACCCGAATCTCGCCACCCGGTACCTGGCCTGGCAGAAACTGAGGTCTGCCGGAGTCGCGGCAGAGAAAGTGCTGCAGGAGATGTACGAACGGGAGTCGAATCCTCGCTTTCGCGCAAGGGCTCTCTGGCTGCTGGGACAGATTGAAGGTCGGACCCGGCATTATGTCGAGCTGGCCACGTCAGACGGCGACAGCAGTCTCCGCATGACCGGTCTCCGGATGGCACGGCGAATGAAACTGGATGTGACACCGGTTGTGGCGAAGCTGTCGGACGATCCTTCGCCACAGGTGCGTCGCGAATGTGCCATCGCCCTGCGACACTGTCGGAGTTCCGGGAAACCCGAACTCTGGGCAAAGCTGGCTTCGCAGTACGACGGCAGTGACCGATGGTATCTGGAAGCGCTGTGTCTGGGGGCTGACACTGACTGGGATCGCTGCATCGCGGCGCTGCTGCAGGTGCCGGCAGGAACCGGCGGCGATTCGTCGCATCCCGCCGGGATCAGTCCTGCCCGGCGCGATCTGATCTGGCGCAGCCGCAGCAGTGGTACGGCGGCGCTGCTTGTCGACATCATTCGGCAGTTGTCAACAGCAGAGAACAGCGAAGTCAGAACAATCGCCGCGCTGTTTCGATCGCTTGATTTTCAGCCGGAAGGCATCGTGCCGCAGCAGGTGCTGCGACTTCTCGCACAGGACGTGACACGCCGGATGGATCCTGTAGTTGCCGTGGCTGTCGTGACGGAAGCGCTTCAGAGAATTGATCCGACCATTCTGTCAGCGAACCGCGACGCCGCAGCGGCCCTTGAGACGGCGCTGCAGCAGGTCCGGGGGACGACGGCGTTCGTCCAGCTCACGCGTCGCTTTCAGGCTGCCGGCCATTATCCCGAATTGCTCAGGCTGGCCCAGCAGTTTCGCCGGGAACAGGTCGGTGTCGCCGCCATGACCTGTCTGCTCGACCTGAAGCAGGATGAACTGCTGACGAACGCATTGCACAGCGAGGACGTGGCGGTCGCGGCCGCGACAGCCGAAGCGATGGGAAACACGGCCCGGGGTGGGATCGACGAGATGCTGCTCCCGATTGTGCTGGACTCCGGTCTGAACATCGAAGTCCGCAGATCGGCCGTCCGAGCTGCTTCCCGGGTCAACAACGGCGGCCTTCAGCTTGTTCGTCTGACTGACGAAAAGAGTCTGGATGCGGATCTGACGCAGGCAGTCGCCGCCGCCCTGCACTCCGCCACGTCACGGCAGCTGCGGGAACATGCGCTGCGGCTGTTTCCGTTGCCACCTGCAAAGGATAACGCGCCGATTCCGCCCGTCGGAGAGCTGCTGGGCCTGCAGGGAGATCCGGCCAATGGGCGTCTTGTGTTCTTCACGACCGGAAACTGCCACAAGTGCCACGTCGTGGGTCGAATGGGCCGCGAGATTGGCCCGAATCTCAGCGAAATCGCCAGCAAGCTCAGTCCGGAAGCGCTGTTTGAATCCATCCTGTATCCCAGCGCCGGGATTACGCACAACTATGATACCTGGACCGTGATCCTCACCTCCGGAACCACGGTGAACGGAATCATGGTCAGTCGGACAGACCAGTCGGTCAGCCTGCGAGGTGACGACGCCATTGTTCGAGAATTCTCCGGGAGCGACATCGAAGAGGTCGTGCGTCAGAAAATTTCGCTGATGCCGGCCGATCTCCAGAAAACGATGTCCACGCAGGAGCTGGCTGATGTTGTGGCCTACATGGTGACTCTGAAGAAGAACTGACCACACTACAGAAGAACTGACCACACCACACTACCCCGGGCATCCGAAGGCCCCGGGCATCCGAAGGCCCCGGGTCACCGAAGGCCCCGCTTCACCTCTCTGCGTCCGAGAACAGACGTCGCTGGTTCAGCGGCACGGGCAGCCCTTCAGCCGGGCGACGTGCCGTGGCCGACGGGCGGCGGAAAGCGCGCCAGACGAAGGTCCAGACGACTGCCATCAGTGAGAGCGCAGTGGCGACCGCGATGACTGCCAGCCGGTACGCGCGGTCTGCCATACTGACGAGCGGCTTCAGGGCTTCACTCTGCTGTTCCTGGACGATCACCATCCAGGGATATTCC
>SYLK01000835.1 GCA_005809115.1 Planctomyces sp.
CGAGCGGCGCAATATCATTCCGGTGGATTGGGTGTCCGCCGTGATCACGAGACTATTCGAAACTCCCGCCGCTCGTGGCCTCACGTTTCATCTCGCACCCGACAAGCCGATTTCGTCCGGGAAGATCGTGCAGTACTGCGGAGAGTACTTCAATTCGACCGGCGCCACGTTCAGCATGTTGGACGATGCCGGTGACGCTGGTCCGCAGATCTCCCCGACTCGCGAGGAAAACGAAGATCAGTGGATGTTTGAGCGTCTGTACACGGAGAACATGTGGACATATGCACCCTATGAGCGTACGGACAACATCTTCGATACCACGAACACGAAACGGTTTGCTGCCGATAGTCCATGTCCCGAAATCGACCGTACGGTCATTCACCGGTACATCACTTTCGGTGAACAGGACCGGTGGGGAAAGCGGCGTCCGGAAACGGTCCCGCCAGCCTTCGTCATTGAAGAATTCTTCAGCGACCTTCCCGACACGGCTGCAGCGACCGCGTCAGACATGGCGTGTGGACTGGATCTGACGGGACCGGGCGGCGGCCAGCTGACACTGGAGCTGTCGCCTTCGGGCCTCAGGTCGGTCACACGGGGGCTTGTCTCAGGAAAAATACCGGTACTCACCTTGTCGGCTGAAGAGTTCGTGGCAATTCTGACATCCGATGACAGTCACGATCATTCCCTGATGGTGAACGCCTGGGACGTTCCGAACGTCGCCGCGGCTCGAGAACTCACGGATCGGCTGCTGAGTTGTCTGCAGCGCGGCCGGGTTTCCGGGTCAGTTCAGACGATCTCCTGATCTGCCTGTTGGCGGCGGCGACATTCGTCTTGACCTTTTTGACGGATTCTCCGTAGAACTCCGTGTGAACCTGCGTCGTTCCCGGCAGATCCTGCCGCCGGACGGCGTGAAACGGCAGCGGAGTTCTGAACTCAGTGTTCGAATTCATCAGCCTGACGATCTGTGGGCACGCCAGCGGGTTCATTTTTTCGGCCGTGGAAGGTTTTCGGTCGTCGGGTGGGCTCGGCCGCCACATCATCTCTCAGATCGAATGATGATGAATCAGTCAGTGATGAAGCAGAATGAGACAGATCGCGGGCGACCAGGGTTTCCCCGGGGTTCTCGCAAGTCCTGCGCCGTTACTGCACGGGTGGAGCACAGTGGAGCGGGCTGCGGAATGCCGGGGCGACTGATCTGCAGTCTAGCTGTCCTGCTTGTACTCACGGGGTGCCGGGCGGAGAATCACTTTCTGGCGGAGGATTTGCCGCGGAATTCACCTTTGCGGCTCACGTCGCAGGCAAATCCCCAGACCGTCAATCTGTCGCGTCTGGCCAGTGCCACGGGAAGCAGTGAACTGATCGGTTCCGGCGACGTTCTGGAGGTTGTGATTGCAGCGGGGCTCAGCGAGAAGGATCAGATCCGCATCCCGGTTCGTGTGGGCAACGATGGTACCGTGAATCTTCCGGAATTCGGGCCGATACCGCTGGCAGGACTGGCGCCGGAGGCCGCGGAATCGATGATTGCGCTTGAGGCTGTCCGACGGAATCTCTATCCCAACCCGGCGGTCACGGTCACGATCCGACATGCACGGATGAACCGCGTCCGCGTTCTGGGAGCCGTCAGACAGGAGGGAACGTATCAGCTGCCTCCGAACAGCAGTGACATTGTGTCAGCGATCGCCGCGGCAGGAGGCCTGGCGGAGAACGCGGGGCAGAATGTGGAAGTCAGGAATCCGGCGGTGGTTGGTGACCCGCGCCCGGCTGTCGCGCGGGATGGTTCGGGGACGTATGCGCCTGTCAGCAGTGTCCGGAGTGAGGGTGGCGGGGCTCGACCGATGAATTCCTATACGATTGATCTGATTTCGGCAGCCCGGGACGGAGATGGCAGTTACATCATTCACGACGGGGGCGTCGTGATGGTGGAGAAACGGGATCCTTCGCCGATTCAGGTGCTTGGGCTGGTTCGGAAGCCGGACCGGTACGATTACCCGCTGGGCAAGGATCTGTATCTGCTCGACGCCATCGCGATGGCAGGTGGAGTGTCCAACCAGCTGGCGGACAAGGTATTCGTGATTCGTCCCCTGGCAACCTCGCATGACCCGGCGGTGATTGAGATCAGTCTGAAGACGGCCAAGATGAGCGGCGATTCCAACATGCTGCTTGGTCCCGGCGACGTCGTCTCCGTGGAGCAGACGCCCGCCACGGTGTTTCTCGAAGCGCTGCAGATCATCCGATTCGGCGTCTCATCCAGCATTGGTACGTTTTTCTAGCAGCAAATCCGATGTCCGTCCGCCCGGTGAGGGGACCGTTTTCGGGGCAGGAAGCCGCATTTCATGTCGTTGCAGGAATCACCCGCATTATCAGGTCCGGGGACCGGACACGGTGGTGCCGCCACGACACTGCATACAGTCTTTCGTTTTCTGCGAACGGTGCGTCTGCGCAGTGGAATTCTGCTGACGGCGCTGATCGCCGCCGGAATCTGCAGTGCGGCGTACTACGTGACAGCCGAGCGGAGATACGAGTCGAGAGCCCAGCTGCATATCGTCCGCAAGGGCTCGGGCGTCACGGAAGATGCCGGCAAGAATGGCAACCCCAGCCTGGAAATGCCGACGTTTCAGAAACTCATGTCCAGCAATGAAGTCGTGCTGCGCGCGATCTCGCGACTTCCCCGGAAGTATCGCGTGGATCTGGCCGGCCTGGCGGACAGGCAATGGGTGGGCGAGATCCAGCGCAACCTGACGGTCTCGTCGTCATTCGGAACGACGGTGCTGGATCTGAGCTACAGATCGCGCGATCCGCGAGCCGCGCAGATGGTGCTGGGGGCGCTGCTGGATGCCTACAAGCACTACATGAATGAGACGCATCAGGATTCATCGGAAGAGAACCTGATGACGCTGCAGGCGAAACTGGAAGAGCTGACCGACCAGCTGCGGCAGAAAACACAGGAGCGTCTGCAGCTGAAGGCCTCAGCTCCGGATCTCGTCGACGGCGGCACCGACACGGGGTCCCTGAATGTGGCCGTGGAACAGGTCAGGTTTCTCACGGGCGAGCTGTCCAAGGCCCGGGAAGAGACCGCGAATGCTCGTTCGATGCACAATTCCATTCAGTTCGCCGTCAGCCAGAACGAAGACATTCTGCAGTATGCCCTGAAGTCGGTTGACGCGGTGGGTCGCCAGCTGATCGAACAGTCGCTCGGACTGGGCACGCAGGATGCGATGGTGGTGGCCAGAGTCAATCAGGATCTGCTGGATCTGCACGCGCAGCTGACGGATGCGCAGACAAGATACGGTACCAGCCATCCCTATCTGAAGTCGCTGACGGAGAAAATTCGTGTCAAGGAGCGATACCTCCAGGAGCTGCCGCTGGTTCAGCGAAGGAACCTGCAGCAGATGGCGCGTGAACACCTCGCTCCGCAGCTGCTGACGATGGCCGAACAGCGGAAACGCACCAGCGAGCAGCACGAGCTGGAACTGCGGGAAAGGCTGCTTGACGAACAGTCCCGCGCCACGGCACTGTCACAGACGCTGACTCGACTGGGTGACCTGAACCGTGAAATCGATCAGCTGTACCACCTCCGCGATTCCATTCAGGAGCATATGAGCAACATCGACCTGAACAAGAACAAGTCGATCAGCACCACCGTGTCGGCCCGTCCCAGCATCTCCCTGCGTCCGGTGTCGCCGCGGCTGGTGATCATCGCTCTGCTGGCGCTGGTCACCGGGAGTGTGGGGGGGCTGGCGATCATCTGGGTCCTGGACATCATGGACGATCGTTTCCGCACGCCCGAGGAACTGAAGCTGCAGCTGGAGACTCAGGTGCTCTCGATGATTCCCCGGATGGATGAACTGCCGGGAGAAGGCTTCGCGGCCGTGGTCTGTCATGCAAGGCCGCATTCCCGGGATGTGGAGGCCTTCCGCGCTCTGCGTACGGCGGTGGAGTTTTCCCCACAGGAGACCAACCGCCTGGTCGTGACCAGCACCGAACCGGGGGATGGAAAGACGACCGTATCCTCGAATCTGGCCGTGGCCTATGCGCAGTCCGGAAAGAAGACCCTGATTATTGATGCGGACATGCGTCGACCGGGCCTTTCCACGCTGCTGGGACTGCGTGATGACGTCGGCCTTTCCCGGATTCTTCGCGCCGAAGACGATCTCGAAACAGCAACGCTCCGGAACGTGCGGCAGTCCTGTGTGCCCGGGCTGGATGTGATCTCCTGCGGACCGCGACCGGTCAATCCGGCGGAACTGCTGTCGTCCGAACGATTCGCCAATCTGCTGGCGTGGGCGGAAACGAAATATGACCAGATCGTTGTGGATGCTCCGCCGGTTCTCGCTGTCAGCGATCCCACGATCGTCGGTCGGCTGGTGGACGCCGTCGTGCTGGTGGTGCGCCCAGACAAGGATCGCCGCCGCATGGTGATTCGCGCTGTGGAGTCGCTCCGCACGCTGGGATCGACGTTACTGGGAGTCGTGGTCAACCACCTGACAACCATCGACGCCGGCGGTTACGGTTACGGTTACGGTTACGGTTACGGCTACGGGCACGACCACGAGCACGACGAACATCCCGAGAAGGATGTGGCCAGGGGGCTCTCGGCACTCGCCGCCGGCACGCCTCCTCCTGACACGCCGAAGAGATCCCGGCGGGCCGCCTGACGGGCCGGCACAGTTCACGGAAGGACACTCTGCATGACGCAGCCGCATGGATCCGATTTCAGCAGACGATCAGCCAGCCCCCGCTTTGACCAGAGCCGCCGCCGACTCACCTGGCCGCAATCCCGCGAACATCTGCTGACCGATCTTCTGATCGCTGCGCTCCTGCTGGTGCTGCCGCTGGTGATGGGCGGTCGTGAGGCCTGGGGACATCGCCTCCTGATCTCGCTGTCACTCGCCCTGGGCTGCGTGTGGTGTCTCCACAAGACTCGCACGGGTGGCCGACTGGTGCTGCTGACAGTCGAACCACTGATGGTGGCCGGACTTCTGCTTGTCTGGTTCCAGACGGTCCCGCAGCCGCCGGCCACCCTGGACCGCATCTCGTCGGAATACGCTCGACTGCTGCCCGACTGGGACTCGGCTCAGAAGACTGCCCCGGACCACACCTCCAGCCGTGATTCGGCCAGTGGCTGGGCCACGGTGAGCCTGACGCCGGTGGAGACGCGGCACGGAATTCTGATGCTGGCGGCCTATGTCCTGATCGCGGTCGTGGTGGCCCAACGCCTGCAGTCTGCGGCGGACTGCGGCAGACTCCTGAAGCTGATCGCCGTGTCGGGTGTCCTGATGGCGGCGTTCGCCGTCGTCCAGCTGGCTGCTTCCAACGATCGCTTCTTCTGGTTCTACCGGCACCCCTATACCGGCACCAGTGAAGTTCTGAAAGGCGCGTTCACGAATCGAAACCACTTTGCACAGTTTCTTGTGCTGTCGATCGGTCCGCTCATCTGGTGGGTGATGGAATCCCGCCGACAGGAATCACAGCCGACCACGAATCCCGCTCGGCGCGATCTGGGCCGTGCGCAGGGAAATCATTCCAGTTTTGGTGATCTGTTCAACCCTCAGCTGGTGCTGCTGATCTGTGCGCTCTCCGGAGTTGTTCTGGCAATCCTGCTGTCGCTCTCCCGAGGCGGGATGATGGCTGCCGCCGTGACCTGCTCCGTCGCTGCCCTGGGTTTGTGGAAGAATGTCGCCATGCGACCGCTGCTGGCCCTGCTGGCAGCCGGACTGTCACTGGCAGTGGTTGCCGGCCTGGTGCTGGCGGGCAAAGATTCGGTGGAGACGCGGCTGGAACAGGTGGCGTCCGCTGATGCCGACCAGCTGGATCCTGAAAACGCCCGCAGAACAATCTGGAAGGCGAATCTCGCAGCAATCCGTGCCTTTCCATGGTTCGGCACAGGGGTGGGCAGTCACCGGGAGGTCTATCCGGTGTATATGCCGGAACTGGCTGATTTCTCCACTTATGAATTCTCTCACGCCGAAAGCTCCTACATCCAGCTCGCTCTGGAAACCGGGCTGGCGGGACTGGGGCTGCTGATCCTGGGGATCTTCCTGACACTGAGCCGCATGCTGTACGCGCTGCTGCGGCGTCAGAACTCGGAGCGAGTCCACGATCTGGCTGTGATCGTGGCCAGTTTCGCCGGAGGACTGGTGCACGCCGTGGCGGACTTTATCTGGTACGTCCCCGCGATTGTGGTCACAACCATCGTTCTCGTAGTGACCGGAATCCGCATCTGTGGCGGCTTCGAATACGCGCGCGGACTGACGATTCCCCGTTTCGGGTGGCTCTGCGCCGCGGCGGCGTGTGGTGCCGCACTGATTCTCGTGCAGCCGGAACTCGGCCGCCGCACCACCGGTGAAAGTCTCTGGCACCAGTATCTCACCGCCACCCGCGACGCTCTGCATAAACTCACCGACGATGAAGAAAAAGCGGATGACCAGCAGTCCGGCGACCGGCAGGCCGAAATCGCTGAGGGCCTGCAACCAGTTGTCGCAGACCAGTCCAGAACGGCCGGGCCGCCCAGTTCCGACAGATCTGGCACAGCACCTGCGGCAGCGACAGCGGCGGCCGACTCGGCAGAGACGACCTCAGCTGTGGCCGTTTATGGTGACGAAACGACGGACAACAGCAGCCGGAGCGAGAGCATCGCATCCATGCAGCACCGCATGAGTCTGCTGGTGCGGTCGCTGCGGGCGAACCCGCGCCAGCATCGCGTCCAGCTGCGTCTCGCAGTGCTGTGCCTGAAGGTCTTTGATCGGATGCAGGCACAGAGCGAGAATCCGCTGAGTCTGGCCCAGATTCGTGACGCCGCGCTGTCGTCAGAGTTCCATTCTGTGGCCGCCATGCATGAATGGCTGCAGCGGGCTTTCGGCCGGCAGATCCGTCTGCCGCTGCTGGCTGATCAGCTGGCGCGGCAGTCGCTGCGGGCCTGTCCGGTCCAGGGGCAGGCGTGGATCACACTGGTCGAAACGGGATTTCTGCGCGACACACACAATCAGCGACATGCCCACTATATCTCGCAGGCACTTCTGGTGCGCGGACACGATCCCCGCACTCGTTTCATGGCTGGTCAGCAGGCGCTCCTTGCAGGTGAACGCGATCAGGCGTTTCAGCACTGGAATGCGGTGTTCCATGCCAACGCCTTCTATCGCCGGGCCATCACTCTCGTACTCAGCCGCGTCGTACCGGCTGCCACACTGCTGGAGCAGTTTCAACCCTCAGTGTCTGAACTGAAAGATATCCTGCAGGTCTATCAGCCGCTCAACCGGCCGGATGAACTGCTGCTGATCGTGGAAGCGGCGGAACAGGCGGCGGAGAGTGTGACGGGGTCCGCGACGACCGAAGATCAGGTTGCTCTGCTGATGGCGGCATACAAGGCCGCCTATGCCCTGAACCTCAGAGACAAGGCAGAAACACTGCTGCGGAAAGCCATGGCGCGGGACGAAAACGCATGGTGGCCCCGCTACGCCCTCGGACTCCTGCTGTACGAAACCGAACGATTCTCTGAAGCCGGCGACGTTCTGCTCTGGTGCTATGACCAGCAGCCGGGAGACGAAAAGCTCGACCGCCTGATCCGTGATGCTCGCCGAAAGGCGCTGCGAAGCGGCATCCCCGGAACTCCTGCCTCATGGACGCCCCGGCAGTCACAGGCCACCCCGCCAGGACACGTCGAAGTTCCGAATCGACTCCGATAATCCCTGTCGCGGCCAGGCGAAATCCCTGTGTCGCCAACCTGATCTGGCGGTTGCGTGCGGTTCGTCCGGCTCAGTCCGGCTCAGTCCGGCTCATCTGCATCTGACAGCGGAGGACAACCTCTGCCAGGGAATCACCCACCTGCTGCTCGTCGCCCACCACAATGTCGGCGCCGGCCTGCAGAAACTCGGCCGAAAAGATCTGGTATCGCGACCGGACGACTTTGACCGCCTGGGGCGCAATCGTGCGGATCAGCTGCAGGATTGCCATGGCGTCCTGCCGGGATGGCAGAGTAATGACAACCAGACGGACATGTTTCAGATGCAGATGTTCCAGGACGTTGGCACTGGTCGCATCGGCCAGAAATCCCTGGAATCCCAGCGATTCGGCAGCGGCAATTCCGGAAGGGCTGAGATCCACGACCAGCACGCGCTCGCGGTATTGCTGAATGTTGCTGAGCGCACCGCGCCCAGCCGGGCCGAACCCGATGACCAGAATCTCGCACGGCGGGCCGCCAGCCAGTTTCGACGGATCGTCGGCCGGCAACAACCCCCGCAGACGATTCAGCCATGCCGCAGCGCGGGGTGAAACACCGATCAGCCACGGAGTGACCAGGAGTGTCAGAATCGACGACGAGACCAGTGCGGAATACACCGGATCCGACAGAACCGCGGCGGAACGCGCTTCATTCCCCAGTACAAACGCAAATTCTCCCACCTGGCAGAGATACAGCCCGGTCGAGAGCGACACACCCGGTGACTGGCCGGACAGCCGAAACAGGCCCCAGACGATCAGAGTCTTGCCGACCAGAATCAGGACCGTTGTGGTCAGGAGCAAGGGCAGATTTCCGAACATCCAGACCGGGTCCGCGACCATACCGACAGCGCCGAAAAAAAGCGTCAGCAGTACGACTCGCAGCGAGGCCACATCGGCCCGAATCTGTACCGCCAGCCGTGAGTTGCCCAGAAACATACCGGCCACAAATGCCCCCAGCGCCGGTGAGAGCCCCGCGGCATGCGCCGCCCACGTCGCACCCAGCCCCGCAATGACGCTGAGCAGCACCGCCAGTTCCCGATTGCGCCCGTAAACGGCAGACTCCAGTGCTCGAACCG
>SYLK01000071.1 GCA_005809115.1 Planctomyces sp.
ATCGAGCTGCTGGCCCGCGCCTTTCTGCAGAAATTCGTGCTCAAGACCGGACGCGTCATCACGGGATTCACCGACGATGCCATCGATCTGCTCAGGGAATACAGCTGGCCGGGAAATGTCCGGGAACTTCAGAATACGATCGAGCGGACGGTCATCCTGTGTCGAAATGAGGTGGTCAAGGCGTCGGACATCCAGCTGTCAACCCTCACCAGCCGCCTGATTCCGGCAACACCGATGCAGAAACCGGCCAGCGGCGAGTATCGGGAAGCATCGCTGGCTGACGTCGAACAGGATCATATTCTGGCAACACTGGCTCATACGGACTGGAACAAATCGCGTGCTGCGCAGATCCTGGGGATCGAACGTTCGACACTGGACCGCAAACTGAAACGATTCCATGTCCCCCGGCCAGCGGAATCCTGAACCGTGCCACGCGATGCCGGGTTCTGTCGGCGGCCACGATTCCGGGATCTCGGAATTCCACAGCTGCCGCACGCGTTTTCTCAGCCGTCTCACGCCGGTTCGCCGAGAATCCTTCCGTGAATTGTGAATTTTTGTTGACATTTCGCCTCTCAGACTCAACAATCCGGCTTCGAAAGGAATCGACGTGAAGTGGTCGCAGTACGACCCTGATCCCCGTTTTTCTGCCGTCTGATGTCACAATACCGGGCCAGTTGCGAGGTAACATCCTCGTGAAAGGTGCTGTTTGTGGATTCGGTATGGACGAATTGACCGGTGGGTGTCGGCTGCTGCCTCCAGGGATGGGCGCGACGGATCGAACGCTTGTTTCAGCAACTGGTTTGCACCCCCATTGGAGCCCGTGAATGTCGTCCTATTTTGCCGATGCAGACGCAGGTCTGGAGTCTCTTGCGGACATCGAAGGTTATGAGTTTCTCAGTGATCTGGATGCTGGTTTTGAAGAGGAACTGAAGGCGCTGGGCGTGGATCCGTCTGCCCCCACCGCTGCCAAGCCGGGATCCGAAGAGAAAGTCATGATGCTCGCCGCAAGGTATGCTGCCGGGTTGCCCCTCTGGCATGGCGATGACTGCTATGACCATGGTCCCGGCAGTGTCGGAAATCTCATCGTCGATGACGAAATCGCCAGTGATACTTCAGACTCTGAAGCCTTCGACCTCGCCTGATCTCAACCGGAAACAAGTTCACTCCTGTTTTTCCCTGACTTGCTCAGATGCCGCCGGACTTTCCTGCGGCATTTTTGCTGCGCAGTTCGGACCATCCTGCATGACCAGCCCTTCCACTCCGACTCCGATGCCGGCAGCAGCGGATGCCTGCCATCTTCCCGCCGGATTTCGCTGCTCCGGATCAACCTGCGGCATCAAGGCCAGCGGGAAACCGGACCTCGCTCTGTTCGTCTCAGCGACACCGGCCGCAGCAGCCGGAATGTTTACCCGGAATCGCGTGTGTGGGGCACCGGTGATTGTGTCGCGAGCCCGCGTACCAGCTTCGGGCATTCGCGCCGTTGTGATCAACTCAGGTAACTCCAACGCCTGCACCGGAGAGCCGGGAATCGAAAACGCCCGCCGGATGACCGCCGCTGTCGCGGCACAGCTCGACTGCGCTCCCGACGCCGTACTGGTCTGTTCCACCGGGGTGATCGGCGTACCGCTGCCCATGGATCGCATCCTGCCCGGGATCCCTCCCGCCGTCAGTCGCCTGTCAGCTGCTGATCTGGCGCTGTCCGAGGCGGCAGCAGCCATCCTGACCACCGATTCCTTTGCCAAACTGGTGTCGTGCGACCTCAGCCTGTCCGGCGTGCCGGTGCGAGTCACCGGCGTGGCCAAAGGGGCAGCGATGATCGCGCCGAATATGGCAACGATGTTAGCCGTGGTCATGACGGATGCCGTCCTGACTCCGGAGGAGTGTGATCATCTGCTGCGGCACGCCGTGGATCGGACGTTCAACTGCATCAGTGTTGATGGTCATACCAGCACCAGCGATACAGTCCTGCTGCTGGCCAGCGGCGCCTCGGGCGGGACTCCCGGCGGTCCGGACGACTTCCGGGCTGTCCAGGACGCGGTCCTCCATGTCTGTCGCAGACTCGCCACAGACATTATTCGCGATGCCGAAGGAGCATCCCACTTCATCACGGTGGATGTCTCTGGTCTTGCCACGCGCACCGCGGCCTTCCGCATGGCAAAGGCGATCGCCGACAGCCCGCTGGTGAAGACGGCGATTGCCGGAGGTGATCCGAACTGGGGTCGTATCGTGTCCGCTGCCGGATACTGCGGCGTCGAGTTTGATCCGGCCTGCGTCTCGCTGCGGATCAACGGGACTGCCGTGTATCGCGCGGGTGCACCGGTACCGTTTTCGGCGGCGGAACTGTCGCAGAGTCTGAAGGCTGATCGTGAAGTGCACCTCGAACTGTCACTCAGCGGTGGTCCGTCCGCGGGTCCGGAATCGGTCCGGTTCTGGACGTCCGACCTGACCTGCGAATATGTCCGACTGAATTCCGAATACACCACCTGAACAACGTCCCGCCGACGGGCGCGGCGGACCGGCTCACGGGACGTTCCCGCAGGCCGCGGCTGCCGCAGACTCAGGACGGCGGACCGGGGCAAATTCCACGAAGTTCGACAATCCGTCATCAGGTGCTTTTCGTTTGGCCCGCGGTTCATAGAATCCACCGCAGCGCGTCAGCCGCCCGAGCGCTGGAAGCGTCCCGCGACATCAGCCAACTCTCCTCTGGAGTTCACCAGCAATTCTCATGGCGAAAAAGCCTCAGCGAGAAGACCGAATCGAACAGCGGACTCAGGACATCGGTCAGGAGCTGTTCGACCGACTGGGTGGTCGCTCACCTTCGATTTTTCACGGACGTTGGTGGGAAGATCGGCTGATGTCCTGGGCGATGGCCGACGAAGCCGTCAAGGTCCAGATGTTCCGCTTCGTGGACGTGCTGCC
>SYLK01000836.1 GCA_005809115.1 Planctomyces sp.
ATCCCGGCCACTAGGATCGCGATGAATGCGACGGCTGCAGTGGCAAGGCCGCGAACGAATCGCTGAAGGCTGTCTGCCCTGAAGCAGATCAGGACCACCCCGCACAGCATCAGCGGCAAACTGACCCATGCAGGACAAATTTGCGCCAACTGTCCACCTGACAGCTCAGGAATCGCGTTGAAGCAAAGCGGCAGAACTCCGGCAAGTACCGTCCCGGCCGAGATCAGCCGCAGGTCTGGATTTCCGCGGAGCGCTCCGTCCAGGACAATACAGCGAGTGATGACCAGCGCTGCGACCGGCATCACGGGCATCAGGTAATAGACCTGTTTTCCGCTGACTGCGGACAGGAGCAGGATACTTCCGCCCAGACAGACGATCAGAAAGCGAAACGCCGGCTCTGACGGCATTCGTCGCAGCCCCCTCCAGAATGTTGCAGCCAGCAGCCAGGGAAAGGTCGCAAGGGGCAGCATCGGAAGGTACCACCAGAAAGGCTGCTGGTGGGCGAAAGACCGAACCATGCGACCGGCCGTCTGCCCCCACAATAGTTCGCGGGCGTAGTCCGATCCGCCGGCGATCGCTGAGGGAAGCGCCCAGGCGGCAACCACAGTGCCCCCCCCCAGGACAGCCAGCACTGTGCCGCAATACCATGCCATGGGGCGGCGCACAGCGTTCAACGACCACCACGGGGCGAGCAGTGCTGCGGGGAGGACATGCACCAGGACCACCGGGCCTTTGGCCAGGATGCCAGATCAGATTCCCAGACCTGCCAGCAGACAACCGGAAACACTTAGCCCCCGAGCCATGCGGAGCCAGCCCAGCAGTGTCAGCTGACAGCACAAAGTGAGCAGCGAATCAAACATCGTCAGTGGTGAAAACAGCATCCACAACAGCAGAGAACAATGCACCAGCGGTGCACACACCCGCAGGTCTGTCAGGTCAGGCCACAATCGCCTCGCCAGCCTGCCTGTCAGCAGCACCGAAATCGCCGCGATCGCGGGCGCACACAGTCGCGCCGGGATTTCGTGAACACCAGTGATCCCCCACACTGTATTGATCACCCAGAACAGCAGCGGCGGTTTGTGCGCGTAAGTCTCGCCATTCAGTCGAGAAACCAGAAAGTCCCGCCCGGTGTGCATTTCCCAGGCGACGGACAAATAACGCGTTTCATCAATCGGCAGCAGCGGCCGAAAGCAGACAGCACTCAGTGCCAGTGCGGCCGTCAGCACCAGCTGGTACAGAGACTCCTTCAGCAGCAACACAGGCCTCAGGCAGTCCAGCGGTGCACGACGCATGATACGTGCCGGACTCATGCCACACGGTGAGGCTGGGGCCGGCTGCAGACTGAAGCGCAGTCGCCGTCTGCCACACCGCAAGTCGCACTGCCGGGTGCCGAAGTCGGGTCAGCAAGTTTTGCCTCACGCTGCCGCGAAATGAACTGCAGGTTTCTCAGATAGATCAGCAGCCCTGTCGACTGCCCCAGCACAAATACCGGATCGTGTCGCAGCACGGCATAGATCAGCAGAACGATCGCCCCGGAGATACTCAGATGCCAGAATGCCGCCGGAATGACACTTCGCCCGTGACGCTCACTTGACAGCCACTGAATGATGAATCGGCCAGTAAATAACAACTGGCCGATGAGCCCGAAACCAAGCAGGAGCGGTTCTGATACCATGAGATTCTGCTGCCTTCCCTGATTCTATCCAGCCCTCAACTGGGTCCCGGCGGAACTCCTGACAGTTGCCAGCCTGGAACTGGCCACGGGAACTTCCAGAATGGCTCCCGGGGCACGACGATTCAGCCATGCGACGCCCAGAAGGTCCACAATGCCCTCAATCAGGCGCCCCAGAGTACCGTAGTGGGACCTGCCATGCTCCCTCGGGCGATGTCCCACGGCAACGGATTGCACCGTACCGCCCTCCCGACGAATGAGAGCCTGGAGAAATCGATGCATGTGATCGAATCGTGGAAGCTGCAGAAATTCATTCCTGCTGAACACCTTGATCCCGCAACCGCTGTCGGGCACGGCGTCTCCCAGCACACGGCTGCGCACCGAGTTGGCGATCCGGGAACAGATTCGACGCCAGATATGATCGTGGCGTTTCTGGCGACATCCAACGACCATGGAGATCCGACCGGGTTCGGCGCTGAACACCGACAGCAGCCGTGGAATGTCCACCGGCAGGTTTTGTCCGTCGCCATCGAGCGTGACGATGATGGACCCCCGGGCCATGCTGACACCGGTAATCAATGCCGCACTCTGCCCACTGCGAAAACGGTGCCGGAAAATGACCAGACGCGGCGTCACAGCCCGCAGCTGACCAAGAATTTCCTGCGTACCGTCCGAACTGCCATCATCGACGACGATGACTTCGAATTCGCCCTGCCCGGTAAGGACCGCGCACACCTCAGACACAAGCGAAACCAGATTCCGGGCTTCATTGTGCGCAGGGATAATGACTGACAGCATCCATCGCTCCATCAACCTGCTGATCAGAAGTGACGACCCAGCCACTACACATATAGTATGTCCATTCTCGCGTTGATGGCGAGAATTGTCAAGACCGACCGGGCGAGTTCAGTCGTCCGCGGATTCATGGCCGGCACGGAATGGCTGTGTGAACCACGGGTAGATCGCCGGCACGACGAGCGAAGTCAGCAGCGTGGCCGTGATCAGTCCGCCGATGACCACTGAAGCGAGAGGTCGCTGCATTTCCGCTCCGTCACTGGTTGACAGCGCCATGGGCAGAAATCCCAGACTGGCCACCAGAGCGGTCATCAGGATCGGCCGCAGTCTGGCGACCGCGGTTTCACGTGTGACCTGATCGAGAGGAACGCCCTGCTTTCTCAGTCGTTCGGCCGCGCTGACCCAGACCAGCCCATTCAGGACGGCGACGCCAAACAGTGCGATGAATCCCACTCCCGCCGAGATACTGAACGGCATGTGTCGGAGCTTCAGTGCAAACACACCGCCCGAGGCGGCGATGGGGACTGCCAGAAAGATCAGCAGAGCAAGTTTCGTCGACTTGAGCGAGGTAAACAGCAGCAGAAAAATCAGCAGCAGTACCACCGGTGTGATCAGGATCAGACGGGCAGTGGCCGACTGCAGGTTTTCAAAATCACCCCCCCAGCGGATTTCATAGCCGGCTGGCAGGCGAACTTCCGCTGCGACCGTGCGCATGGCTTCGCGCACAAATGAGGCGACGTCGCGTCCCCGCACGTTGGCCGAGATGAACGTGCGGCGGCGATTGGACTCGTGCTCCACACTCGGCGGTGTCTCTTCTACCCGGATCGTTGCCAGCTCGTTCAGGGGAACCGGCTTTCCGCCGGCATTGGCGACCGGCAGCTGCCCGAGTCGCTCGACGTCGGTCCGCCACGCCTCGGGGATGCGGACCATGATCGGAAACCTCGCGCGGCCTTCGTAGATGGTCCCGGACTCATGTCCGCCCAGTGTCTCCACGACGTCCATCACCTGCCCTGCATCGACTCCGTAGCGAGCCAGGGCAGCGCGGTCCGGAAGAATCGTGACGGTGGTCAGGTTGGCCTGCAGATCGGCCTTCACGTCCACGGCCCCGGGGATCAGCTTCAGCCGGCCTTCGATTTCTCGCGAAAGGCCGGCCAGCGTTTCCATGCTGTCTCCGTAAAGCAGCACTGCGACATCCGCCTTGACACCCGCCACAAGTTCATCCACCCGCATTTCAATCGGCTGAGTGAACCCGAAGGCGACACCGGGAACCCGGGTATTCAGCACGTCCGACATCTCCTGGATCAGCTGGTCACGACTGACACCCGCACGCCAGAGCGAATGATGCTTCAGAATGACCCAGACGTCGGTCTGATGCACACCCATCACGTCATTGGCGATCTCCGGCCGCCCCGTCTTGCTGAAGACCGTGCTGACTTCCGGAAACTGCAGCAGCTCCGACTCGATTCGCGTCGACATGCTGATCGCACCCTCCAGCGACGCGCTGGGCAGGCGCACGGCTTCCACCAGCAGATCCCCCTCTTCCAGACGGGGCATGAATTCCGCTCCCAGATTCAGGGCCACCGGAATGCTGATCACAAACACCAGCGCAGCGGCCGCGGCGGTCAACACCGGGTGACTGACCGCGCGATTCATCAGGGGCGAGTAAATCCGTTTGATCCAGCGAACCAGAAACACATCCTTGTCATGCATCTTCCGCGGCAGTGCCAGCGAAGCTATCGCGGGCATGAAGGTCATCGAGAGGACGAGCGAACCGGCCAGCGCGAACAGCACCGTCAGTGCCATCGGACGAAACAGCTTGCCTTCCGTGCCCTGCAGCAGAAGAATCGGCAGGTAGACGACCGAGATGATCAGCTCGCCGAACATCGTGGGTTTGCGTACTTCAATGGCCGCGTCGCGAATCACCTCGATCCGGTCGCGTTCGCCGGAATTGTGCGAAAGTCGGTGAATACAGTTTTCCACCATGATCACGGAGGAATCCACGATCAGACCGAAATCAATCGCTCCCAGACTCATCAGGCTGGCCGTGACACCGAAGGTCTGCATCAGAGTTGTGGCGAACAGCATGGACAGTGGAATTGCCATGGCCGTAATCACTCCCGCCCGGACACTGCCCAGCATCACCAGCAGTACGACGATCACGAGCGTCCCGCCTTCAAACAGATTCTTCACCACAGTCTGCAGGGTGCGACCGATCAGCGCGGAGCGATCGTAAATGATTTCAACCGTAACTCCCGCCGGCAGTACCCGGCGAATCTCGTCGAGCCGCAGCTTGACGCGCTCCACGACCTCACGAGAATTCTCGCCGATCAGCATCATCACCAGTCCGGTGACTGCTTCCCCACGCCCGTCACGGGTCACAGCGCCCTGACGAGTCATGGGGGCAATGCTGACCTCGGCAATATCACTGACCAGAATCGGCGTCCCGTCGGACTCGCGACGAATGACGATCTGCTTCAGGTCCTCCACTCCGGAGACCAGCGCCTGACCTCTCAGAAAACGCTGCTCATCGTAATGGACGACGTATCCGCCGCCGGCTGCGATGTTGTTCGATTCAATCACCTCAAACAACTGCTCCAGCGTGATGGCATGGCTGTTCAGCAGCACCGGATCCGGACGCACTTCAAACGTCTGATAGAACCCACCGTGCGTATTGATTTCCGTGACTCCCGCCACTTCGCGCAGGCCGGGCGCGATATCCCACTCCAGCAGTGTGCGAAGCTGCATGGGCGAATAACCGCTGCCCCGGACTTCAAACTGCAGAATCTCACCCAGCGCCGTGGTGAGTGGACCAATCTCCGGAACACCATATCCGGCAGGGATCCGGGACGCCGCGCCCGTCAGCCGTTCAGCCACGAGCTGGCGCGCGAGGTAGATGTTTGATCCTTCCCGGAACACGATCGTGACCACGGAAATCCCGAATTTTGATACGCTCCGCACCGACTCCACATTCGGCAGTCCTCCCATCGTGGCTTCGACCGGCCACGTCACGTACCGTTCGACTTCCACCGGTGACAGCGAGCCTGCGTTCGTGATGACGGTCACCTGCACGTTGGTCATGTCGGGAACGGCATCGATCGGCAGATGCAGGGCGGAATTCACCCCTGCGGCAGCCATCAGGAGCGTCCCGACCAGAACCAGGAACCGGTTTCGCAGCGACAGATCTATCAGAGCCGACAACATGAATCGCACCTTTGAGATCGCATGAGATCGCAGTCCGGAAATGCCGGAACGGCGACCAGGCTATTCTTCTTCCCCGGCCAGCAGCAATTCGCTTTTCAGCCCAAACGCCCCGGACACCACCACCTGCTCACCCGGCGAAAGTCCTGTCACGATCTCCGTCAGACCACCGTCAGTCCGTCCCCGGATGACGTCGGTACGACGAAACGAACGATCGTTCAGCGGAACAAACACAA
>SYLK01000837.1 GCA_005809115.1 Planctomyces sp.
ATAGCCGAACATCAGGCCCTGATCACCCGCCCCGTCGCGGTCAACCCCCTGCGCGATATCCCCGCTCTGGCTGTGCAGCGCAAGGAAGACTCGACACGTATCGCCGTTGAAACCAATGTCGTCACTGGTATACCCAATCTCGCGGATGACGCGCCGTGCCACGTCCACATAATCCACCCGGGCCTGTGACGTGATTTCGCCCGCGAGAACCACCAGATCGGTCGTACAGAGCGTCTCACACGCCACACGCGACATCGGATCGTGTGCCAGCAGCGCATCCAGAACGCCGTCCGAAATCTGATCCGACACCTTGTCCGGGTGCCCCATGCTGACGGATTCACTCGTGAAAAAATAATTCGCCATCTTCGCCGAAACCTGACCTGTCTGGAATTGGGAGTGAGAAACCACCACAACCTGCACCCGTTTCGGAAACCCCGTGGCCTCCGGCCCGCCGCCTTCGGAAACCTTGCCGATCGGCAGACAGCTCGCAGTCTACGTGAGGCAGGCAGATGCAACAACAGACTTCCGGTCGCTCCGGGCGCGAACGGAGTGAATTTGCGTGCGAAAGTTCGACAACTCGGCCTGAACATCTCATCCAGGCCCGGAGATCGCTTGACAGACCAGGCCGTGCAGATAATTATCGCGAGGCACTTCTTCAGACACGACAATTGCGCGGGAGTCTGGCGTGTACCGGCGTTCACATTAGATTTTCGCAGTGGGCGTCCGGGGTCAGTTTGAGCGACGGTTTTTCCACCTTATTTCGGTTCCGTGAGCACTGGAGTGCCGGTCCGACCTGACAGAGGCATGTTATGGCGCCAAATCCGAATCGCCGCATTGACATCGAGGACATGAACGGGGTGATTGTTGCCACGCTGCTGGAGAAGAAGATTCTGGACGAGCCGAACATTGAGTCGCTCGGCAGGGAGCTGTTTGCGCTGGTGGACACTGAAGGGCGGCGCAAGATCGTGCTGGATTTTCACCTGGTGGAGTATCTCTCCAGTGCTGCGCTGGGGAAGCTGATCACGATGCACAAGAAAGTCACGACATCCGGTGGCCGGATGGCGCTGTGCAACATCCAGAAAGACATTCTGGACGTGTTCAAGATTACGCGGCTGGACAAGGTTCTGACCCTGTGCACCAGCCTGGATGATGCGTTGTCGAAGTTTTGAATGTGTGGCCACGCAGGGCGCTGTAATTTCGGCAATGTAGCGGAATGACAGATGGTTTCACCGGTGCATTTAGAGACGACGATTCCGAGTGATACTGCCGAGGGTCTGGCCGCGCAGGAGAAGCTGGTTTCGCTGATGGAGCGATTCGAGTACAGCGGCCGCGACGTGTTTGCCATGCGTCTTTCGCTGGAAGAGGGCATCACCAACGCAATTCGGCACGGGAACAAGTTTGCCGCCGGCAAAGTGGTCAGTATCAGCTGCGACATTGATCAGAACCGGATGCGGGTGGTCGTGCGAGACCAGGGCGATGGTTTTGAGCCCGCAGACGTACCAGACCCGACCAGTGATGAGTTCATTGAGCGTCCCAGCGGCCGAGGTCTGCTGCTGATGCGGGCTTATCTGGACCATTGCGAATACCGGGACGGCGGAAGATGCCTGATCATGGAGCGTGAGCGCAACAGCCTGCTGCCCACGCTGAATGACTGACGAGGCATTGCCTGCTGGCCGTGGGCTGCCGGTGCGGCCTCAGCCCGAAACCGGCGGCCAGCCGGGGGGAAATTCCCTCGCCTGTTGCGGTCAGCCGTGGGAGAGTCCCGGGATTTACTCCTGAGAATCCCCCTGTGTTCCCCTGGTGGGTGGTTGCGTCAATCGTTTTTTTGCTCACAATACGTCGCTGAGGCAAACACGGTGACGACCGGCGGTTCGAGACCAGCGAGCGGAGGCCGGACACTGACTCGTCACCTGTGATTTCGGAGCTGCTGCAGGACGTGCCTGTCGCAGACCTGCCAGGCCGGAATTTTTCGAGCCTCGGATACCAGCCTGCGGACTGCCGCCGGACGCCGGGGCGACTTCATACTGAGTTGCTGAACGATGCTGCTGATCATACTGCGCGTAGCCTATCTCCTGATCTGCATCGGGGCCATTCTGGCCTACATCAAGACGGAAGACGTGGTGGGCGGTCGACCGACGCTGCCACTGATCATTGAACAGCACAAGGTTGCGGCGTTTTTCGTGCTGCTGCTGCTGACGCAGGCCGTAACTGCGGCGGACCTGATCATCCGGCGAAAACGGATTGAGGTGATCTCCGCCGTCTATTTCGGGATCCTTGTCGGCGTGCTGCTGGCCTACCTCATGATTCAGGCGCTGATTCCGGTTGTGCCGGTCAGCAATCCGTTCCACACAGCCGTGGTGCTGATGACGCTGCTGATCATGCCCTATGTCTGTGTGTCGATGCTGCTGCAGACCAAGGATGATTTCCGGTTTGTCATCCCCTATGTCGAGTTTCAGCGAGATCTGAAGGGTGGGCGCCCGCTGGTGGTTGACAGCAGTTCTCTGATCGACGGGCGGCTGGCGGATGTGATCGAGACTCAGATTCTGGAATCGCAGCTGATCGTCCCGGACTTTGTTCTGGCCGAAGTGCAGGACATTGCCGACAGCAGTGACAAGAACCGTCGGATTCGTGGCCGTCGGGGTCTCGAGGTCCTGGCGAGAATGCAGCAGAGTCGCTACGTCGAAGTGCGCGTCGTGGAAACTCGCCGTACCGACTACAAGATGATGACCGTCGACCAGAAGGTCGTGGCGCTGGCGAAACAGATGCGTGGCGGGGTGATCACGAATGACTTCAATCTGAACAAGGTGGCCAGCGTCCAGGGCATTCCCGTCATCAATCTGAATGATGTCGCCAATGCCCTCAAGCCCCGCTATATTCCCGGCGAACGGCTGCAGATCAAAGTGATCAAGGAAGGCGAAATCCCGACACAGGGCGTGGGCTACCTGGATGACGGAACCATGGTCGTCTGCGAAAATGCGGCACACCTGATCGGGAAGGACATCAGTGTGATTGTCACGAGTGTGCTGCAGAGCAGTGCGGGGCGGATGATTTTCTGCAAGATGGTGTACAAAGCCGGCAGCGGTGATGCCGGCAGTCAGGAATCCTGACGCCAGACAGCCGCCCCATGGCACGATCCGACAACCGCCGGCAGGATCCGGACACCGCCGGCAGGATCCGGACACCGCCGGCGGTGAACAGTGCCGGCAGGGAATAACGCCGGGGTGGGCTGCGGTGATGCTTTGGCCGAAACCGGGGAATCGGTATCAGGCATGGCCTGTCGAGAGTTGTTGTGGAATATCGCACCCGAAATCGCGCAGCCTGGAATCAACTGGCAGACTCCGGAAGTCTGTTCGCCAAAGTGGCGTCTGATGCCGAGTGCCGCGAGCCGCTGCAGGTTCTTGACGG
>SYLK01000838.1 GCA_005809115.1 Planctomyces sp.
CGGTCACAACGAAACATTCAGGTCCAGCCGCTGTCACACACCAGCGTGATTCTGTTCAGGGGCGCTGCGCTTCCCTGACCAGACAATTTGTTCAACTGATTCTTTGGCCGGTCCTGCGCACTCGTTCCGACGTTGGCCCGAATTGTCCCAGCCACGGAATTCGCGTCTCCCTCGACACTACCGGCGTCCCAGTGGATTGGACAGAAACTTTCGGAAACGCTGCCCCGGACCAGGCCGGGTGTCAGATGCTTCATCGCCCGATGCTTCATCGCCCGATGCTTCATCGCCCGATGCTTCGTCCTCGGATTCGTCGTCCTGGTCCTCTGTCGCCTGGTCCTCCGTCCCCTCGTCCGCTGATCCTTCATTCGAGTCTGACTTCGGACTGGAAATCGCCCCGGCTGCCGACGCATCCCCGACCTGATTTGCGGGCTGGTCCGCTGTTTTTACGAGGTTGTCAGTGGCCGGTTCATCGCTGGATGACTGGACGCGGCCTGCCCGCGTTTTTGCAGAACTGCGGCGCGATTTCGCCGAGCTGCCTCTCTGTGACGGATCCTGAACTTCAGACGACGGCTCATCCTTGTCGGAAGGTTCGTCGGCATCTGTCACATCGGAGAACTTCAGTGAGGACAGTTTCTCGTCAGTTTCATGTTTGCGGAGTTCATCTTCTTCCAGTCGGTCGAACAGGTTCGGGATCATGGCAGGATTGCCGACGATCTTGCCGCCGGAATCTTCGGACAGGGATTCATCAGGTGCTGGAACGTCCTTCGCTGCCGTCGCATCGGCGCCGCCAGGGATGTTCACAAGGATGCGGCCGGCCTGAGGCAGACGGTCGATTCCGAAGTCGCCGGGCAGATTCTGCTGCTGTTCGGCTTCGATCAGCAGCTGGACGACGTCGGGGTATGTCGCTCCCAGTTCACCGCAGGTGCGGAGGACATCGGCCAGACGGCAGGAAACCGTCCTGCGGATGGGTTCACTCTGGTTGAGATCATAACGGGTCACCACGACCTCGTGTCGCCCATCTTCCCCGATCACGCTGATATGCCGCCCGGCGTTCAGAACTGCCGGGAGTTTCAGCCGCTGTTCTGTGCCGAAGAGCACCACTTCCGGTGCACGTCGTCGTGTGACGTGAGCCATGGGGGGGCCGCTGGAATCGATCAGAAACAACACAAATCGGTTTTCGAATTCTGCCCGGACCAGGGCCTGGTCGTTCGGGGCGTTCTCCTGCAGCGCCCGCAGGGCACCGTAGCGAGTTTCCAGATCCGGGGCGCTCATCAGGCTCCGCAGGGTCATCACCGCTTCGGCGGCCTCGACCACGGACAGGGCGGCCAGGGCGTAGACCCGCAATGCCGGCTGCTGTTCCACGGCTTCCTTCAGGATTTCAACACCGGAAGGATCCCCCATGTAGGCCAGAGCCTGTGCTGAATGAAAACGGACCTCCGGCTCCGATGACTGCATCGCCCGCTTCAGGAACGGTATGCTGGTTTCACCGATGGCCTCGAGCTGCAGCGCAGCCTTCTGGGCCGTGGCCGACTCCAGGATCTCTCGCTCCAGTGACTCCATGCGGACACGTCGGGCGACATCAGATTCGTTGAAGGCGATACTGCGGATGACCTGCTGGTACCGCGGAAAGTTATTGCGGTACGTGGGGTGCATCTTGAGTTCGATCAGGGCATCCGTCTTGGGTTCCGCAAGTGACACCCGCTGTCCAAAGCGGTTGTAATGGTGAAAACGCTGCGACACGGCCGCGGAAATTCTCTGGCTGTTGCGGTAACCGCGCTTGTCGTTCTTCAGCACGATACTCAGATCTCGGTCAGTGCGGGAAACGGCTCCTCCCGGGATACTTCCGCGGCGAAGTTCACCCGAGATCTCAGACCGCGTCTTCTCGACTCCCAGGGCCGTCATAACGGCTCCATAAGCGATCCCATATTCATGGCCGCGTAACGAACCATGGCCTTCCACGGCCTGTTCTTCAAACAGTCGCGTCTCCAGCAGCCAGCCGCCCTTAAGACTGGTGGCATCACTGTTGGGCGGCACGGAGACGCGGACGTCAAACCGCTGACCCTTGTGGACCAATGCCGGAAGGTAGGCCGTCACAACGACCAGAGCGGTATTCCGCGATGCCAGAATCTGTTCGGGTTTCGCCACGCCGCGTCGGGTCATCTCCTCCTTCAGGGCCACGCGCAGCGACGAAGGAGGCGGATTATCGCCCGTCCCGTCAAGTCCCGTGACCAGACCGACTCCCCGCAGCACAACCAGATTGTTGCCCTGAACACTGATGTATTCGCTCAGCAGCGGAGTTTCAATGTGATCCCCAAAGTCATTGTCTTCATCATCCTTGACGACCCTGGCCGCTGTTTTCTTTCCCCGCAGGTCCGGCAGTTTCCCGAACAGTCCACTGCCCGGCATGCTCATCAGCCCCGACGTGCAGCCGCAGACGGCTGTCAGCAGCAGCACGGCCAGCGCCCGGTGCAGTCGACGGTGCCGGACATGGTCTGGTGAGCTGCCGCTGGCC
The DNA here is from genome assembly GCA_005809115.1 of Planctomyces sp. Taxonomy (GTDB): domain Bacteria; phylum Planctomycetota; class Planctomycetia; order Planctomycetales; family Planctomycetaceae; genus F1-80-MAGs062. Next base: position 2,513 of record SYLK01000838.1, read on the forward strand.
CCGGCGATGCCGCTGCCGTGCTGCGGGCGCTCCGTTCCGCGCTCCCCGGAACCGACTCCGTCGCGCACCTGACCTCGACCGCGGTCTCTGCGAGAGTGAATTGAATGCGAATTCTGACATGACAACATGGCGTGATTCCATTCACGCAGCACTGACCAGAGACGACTTACGTCGCATCGTCAGCGCCGACGGCGAGAGACATGCCTGAATCCAGGACAGCCCAACAGTCAGGCCCGAAGCAGTGAAGAATTTTGAAAGGCGGATGCTGCGCCAGCCCGCCACAGGCGGCTGAACTGATCCGATGAGGACAACGTCCGGTCCGGAACGCGCCGCTCCGGACCGGATGCTGTATGTGATGGAATGCTATGGGAGCTGGAGTCGATCGGGGATGACGATCGACTCCGGTTCAACCGCGGCGACGCAGTGGCTTCGCTGTCGGGATGAAACAGCAAACCCGTAATGACCACGTCATCGCCGTCGGATCCCGACCGCGGCGACATGGCAACGGACAGGAGGTCAGTCGTGAGAAACTTGAGCTGGAGCAGAATACGCCGCGCAATCGAACCGCGTCAACAGGCGTCACGCGGTTCCGGCACGCCGGATTTACGCCACACCTCCGCACCCGACTGTGTTCGGCAGGTTCTGCCTGCGGCGATGACGCTGATGCCGGAAGCTGCACCGCCGTCAGCTCCGGCCAGCAGAATCTGCGCTCACGGCAACCGGCAGTTTCAGCCTGAGACTGCCTGAGCGGGGCGGCGACACACCTGTGAACCATCGCCGGACACGCTCAAGGCCAGCCGCTCACCGTGCTCACGGCTGCCGCTGACCGGTCGGCACGACTGCCGACCGGTCAGGACGCTTCAGAACTGCTTCTCCCCACCGCCGCTGGCAGGGTCACACACGATAATCGTATTGCAGTCGCAGGTGTCCGGGCCATCATGAAATCGGGCTCCCGCCGTCGAGGCTTTGATCCGCCCGTGCGATTTGAAGGATGTAATCCCGCTCGTCTGATAACTCTGGTCAAGGTTCCCCAGCGCATCGCCAAGGTCGCTGAGTTCCCCCACCACCGCACACTGCAGTTCCACCAGACCCACCAGCATCCCGATCACAAGGATGGTTCCCACCAGGACCAGTTCAGCAGACAGAATCACACCAGCTTCATCGCGCCACAGCTGCTTCAGCATTTTCTCGCCTCTCGTAATTTCGGACAGGGTGAGCATTCAGATGTCACCGGAAACGGAGCTGCACCCGACCATGCCGGGCCGCTCGTCGTCGCAGCAGCTGCTGACACCACACTGTGCCACCGGTTTCGCTGCTGCTGTCTGCGATGACGTTCAGTACAGAGGCAAGGCCAGTGCCAGTCGCGGCCACCGAGTTCCGTGGCGACAGCTCAACATCCCGTCGCGGGACCGGGGAACTTCAGGGCGCGACGCTGCGGTGGCCCTGCAGAAAAATTCGGCTCTCGCCCCCAGCGTTGCCATCGGGAAACAACGACCTGTTCGCAGGCACACAGACTGTGATTGACATTCTGTTCAGAATCGGCTGCTTCCGACACAGAACGTGTTGCCTCGGGGCTGCAGCGGCCTGTCGCTCATCCTGACCGGTCACGCCACCAGCGGACTGTCAGCGGACATGCCGCTCGACGGCGTACTGCAGAATCCGTGACGCGGTCGGAGCTGCGACGCTCCCGCCAGAATGCGATCCAGCAGTCTGTGGCTGATCGACCATGACCAGGACCAGAGTCCGAGGGTCCTCGGCTGGAGCGCCGCACACAAACGACAGCACCCACCCATCGTCCGCGTAGGTGCCGGTCTCAGGGTTCCATTTCTGAGCAGTACCAGTCTTGCCGAAAATCTGCATTCCATCGATTTTCGCGGTTTTGCCAGTTCCGCGTTCCACGACCTGCCGCATCGGATTCCGCACGAGCCATTCACAGACCTCACGACTCAGCGTCCGCGACTCGACCGCACCGGCCCGGACCGCCGTCGCGAGGGTGGTCAGCGGTGATGCCTCTGACCCGTCCGTGTCTGCAGTCCGAACCAGACGCGGTCGTAACAGAAGGCCTCCGTTGGCTATGGCCGCATGCGCGGTAATGAGCTGCAGCGGCGTGACGGCCAGTTCCTGCCCCATCGGGATCGAGCCGGCGGAGTAGTCCGTCCATGCGGAAAGTGGTCTCAGCAGCCCCGACAGGTCGCCCGGCAGTTCGACTCCCGTTCGACGACCGAAGCCGAACAACAGCGTGGCTTCGTACAGTGACGCCGGGCCCAGACGTTCGGCAATTCTGGCCATCCCGATATTGCTGGATTTGACCAGAATGTCCTCCACGCTCAGATCTCCGTAAGCGTGGTGATCGTGAAGAATCCGCCGGCCCATCCGAAAGGTACCGAAACCGCAGTGAATCGTTTCATCCTGCTTCAGCAGATTCTGCTGCAGAGCCCAGCCGACCACGAATGGCTTGAACGTTGAACCGGGCTCAAATACCGCAGCCACGTTCAGATTCTTCCAGGCTGCGGCGGGACCCTGGTCCACCGCGCCAGGATCAAACGTCGGTCGGGATGCCATCGCCAGAATCTCGCCGGTGGCTGGATCCATCACGATGGCACAGGCCCCCAGTGGCCGCCACTGCTCCACCAGCTGGTCGAGCTGTCGCTCGGTTTCGCTCTGTATCAGGAGGTCGAGCGTCGAAATCACGGTCCTGCCATGCTGGGGCGGCACTGATCGTTCGGCCGCCACTTCCACCACAATGCTGCGGGCGTCGCGACTGATCACACGCACCCCGTCTGTGCCCCGGATTCCCGAATTCAGGGCCTCTTCCAGGCCACCGCGGCCAACATTGTCAATATCACGAATCCCCAGCACATGGGCGGCAATTGCTCCCTGGGGATATTGCCGCTGGTACTCGCGGCGAAGACCCCACGAAGCGCGGGGCAGGCCGAGCGCCAGAAAGTCGTTCAGCCGTTCATCCGAAACACGCCGCCGCAGCCAGAGAAATCGGCTGTCGGGCTGCTCTGTCAGCCGGCGATAGACTGCATCGGCGTTGAGATTCAGCGCAGAACCGACCTTCCAGGCGAAATCGAGCGGATCGTCGATCATCTCAGGGACCGCAAAGACGCTCTCCCGTGTGATCGTCATCGCCAGCACATGCCCGTGGCGGTCCAGAATCTCAGCCGGCCGTGCCGCAATCGGCTCCTGAGTGATGCTCTGCCGCGCGACTCGGTCATGCATCAGAATTCGCTGAGCCCCCTGAATCCGGATAAGCCGCCCGAACAGGATCGTCCAGCCCAGAAAGACCAGCAGCACGAGCACCGTCATCCGCCAGCCGTCCGCTGCTGCTGTCCGCGTCAGCGCTGACATCAGTGGAGTTCCTCGAGATTCAGCGGATACTGAAACCTCAGCAGCGGCAGGCGATTTCCGGGCGCGTCCGGGACACCCGCCGACGCTGCGGATGGTCCGTGAGGCAGCCGCCGGGATCTGGCGCCGGACTGACTCACCTCGGACGCTGCCGATTCGAGCGCCCACTGCGACGGAGCCGTCAGCCGCTGAGTCTCCAGTCGCAGCCGGACATGCTGCTCGACCAGCAGTTCCGTCTGATACGACTGCAGACTCACCTGCCGGCGCAGTTCCAGCGTCCGCTTCTCCAGCAGGACCCCCGTCATCGAGATCAGTACGACGAGGGACAACGCAGCGGCAAAACGAAAAAACACAGCACGACTCCGGGATCCGTCAGCAGCACCTCTCCTGACTTATCGACCGGCGCACCGTCAGGGTGCGATGTTCACCTCAACGGCATCGGCAGGTAATTCCAGAACAGTTCCGGTTTTCAGTTTGTTCGGGTCGCGCAGCACATTCTGGTTGAGACGAAAGATCTCAATCCAGCGAGATGAGCGACCAAGAAACCGCGCCGAAATGTCTGATAACGTGTCCCCGGCGCTGACCTGATAGGCGGCCGTGCCGTCATC